>NZ_CM001488.1:3815092-3935970 GCF_000233695.2 Desulfobacter postgatei 2ac9
GATAACAGGCTTATCGCCCCCAAGAGTTCACATCGACGGGGCGGTTTGGCACCTCGATGTCGGCTCATCACATCCTGGGGCTGGAGCAGGTCCCAAGGGTTTGGCTGTTCGCCAATTAAAGTGGTACGTGAGCTGGGTTTAAAACGTCGTGAGACAGTTTTGGTCCCCTATCTTTCGTGGGCGCAGGATATTTGAGGAGATCTGATCCTAGTACGAGAGGACCGGATTGGACCAACCAATGGTGTTCCAGTTGTCGCGCCAGCGGCATTGCTGGGTAGCCAAGTTGGGTAAGGATAACCGCTGAAAGCATCTAAGCGGGAAGCCAACTTCAAGATTAGATATCCCATCTTTATGACTGAAGACCCCTTGAAGACTACAAGGTTGATAGGCTGGGTGTGTAAGCATGGCAACATGTTGAGCTTACCAGTACTAATAGGTCGTGAGGCTTAGCCACTTTTTTCCACGAATAAATTTAGACTCTTTGATAGAGCAATATAGCAAGCTTGATTTTTACTGCAACAGATTACATATTAGGACCCATGGGACGTTTCATGTGAAACAATCTGAAGTTCCAGGTCCGACCAGTGTAACCGGTGGCGATGGCGAAGAGGCCACACCCGTACCCATCTCGAACACGGAAGTTAAGCTCTTTAGCGTCGATGGTACTGCATGGGAGACTGTGTGGGAGAGTAGAACGCCGCCGGTTCTTTTTTAAAAAAGCCTTGATTATTTATTGCAAATGGTCAGGGCTTTTTTTGTGAATTCCTTTTCTCATGAAGCTTTTTAGCCTCAGATGAAAGGCTCAGGACGCGCTTTATCCTATTGCAAGTGTCCTTTAACGTCGCAGATGAGGTAAAAATTATTCTTAAAAGGGGGGCCTGTAGCTCAGTTGGTTAGAGCGCACGCCTGATAAGCGTGAGGTCGGTGGTTTAAATCCACCCAGGCCCACCATCTTCACATAGAATTTTTCACTATTCCAGAATACTGTCCATCACTCCCGGGTTTTTAACTTCCCATCAATATACTTTTTGAAGATCGTTTTTTTCAACTTGGGAATACTATCCTCTTTTCATCGTGTCCTTTCGGCAAGCATGCGTGAATTAAATTTTTAAAATAGATAAAATTGCCTCCAAATTTTAATCTTGTAAAGGAGGCAACATGGACCCAAAAAACATAACAGGGGTATCATCCGATTTAAATAAGGTAAAATCAGCATTTGAAGCCTGGCGGAAGACCAAAACCAAAGGAAGCCGTATTTCCCAGGATTTGTGGAAACAGGCAATTGCACTTTACCCCAAGTTCAGCATCGGCAACATTTCCACCACACTTTCTCTGAGCTATACGGATTTAAAGAAACGTGTGGAAAACAAAATCGGAAAACATTCATCTTCCCTCAATGATCCCGTTGCGGCATTGATGGCGTTTGATTTTTCATCAGCCTGCTCGTCAGTATCGGAATGCGTGGTGGAAATGGAAGATGGGAACGGTGCAAAAATGAGGCTGTGCTTCAAAGGCAAGACCGATTTTGACCTGCTTGAGTTGGGTAAATCTTTCTGGATGAGGCGATCATGATTCAAATCACCCCGCATATGAAAATTATGCTTGCAGTAGAACCCAGTGATGTCCGGTTAGGTTTTTGCATCACGTGATTTTATTGCCTCTTGAAATCAGTTGCCATTCCCGAAACAGCATCTTGCCTCCACTGTTTCAGATGATGGATAAAAATCCCGTTTTTACGACACCAAGATGCGCTCTCCTCGGAAGACATAGATCCCGTAGCCAGCAGGGCTGAGACGCGCTCTTCCGAAGTCCAGTCTCTGGGACGTTTTTCTTTTGATGTCAAGTTGATGTTACCGCCTTTTCTGTATTCTCTTAACCATTTGCCAATAGTTGACCGCCCAATCCCAAATTCTTTTGATATCTCATCATGGGTTTTGTTCCCCGAGAGTACCTTTTGTAACACAGCTTCTTTGATTTGGATAGAATGTCCCATATCATCACCTCAATGCCCCACTGTTATTTTTCAAGTGAGGCGACATCTATCCTGACACAGGGGGTTATTAAGGGGTCTTGATTTTGGGATTAAGAAAAACAAATGGCGCCGACCTTTTGATTTTGTACTTTTTCTGGTTTAAAGTTGGTATTTGAGAATATTGAACGTGATTTGAATAATATCAGCGTAAGGGGTAATTACAAATGAGTCTTAAAAGAGACATTCAAACCGGAATAATTCATGCCGTTGAGACCGTAAGGCAGACCAATCCCATGGCAGGGTCCGTTACCAACTCGGTGACCATCAATTTTGTCGCCAATGCCCAACTTGCCGTGGGTGGTTCGGCAGCCATGGTCTATCTGCCGGATGAAGCCCAGTTCCTGGCCCAGGCCGGCGGTGCCGCATACATAAACGTGGGGACCCTGACACCGGTATATGAAAAGACTTTACCCGGCATGGCAGAAATTCTGCACAACACTGGGAAACCATGGGTTCTGGATCCTGTCGCCATCGGCATCGGTGATCTTCGCACCCGGCTGTTGCAGACATTTAAACCCTATAAACCCGCTATCATCCGTGGGAATGCCTCTGAAATTATTGCCCTGGCCGGGTTATGGGGGCTGGCCGGCGGCACAAAAACATCCAATGTCCGGGGTGTGGACTCCCAGGATTCGGTAAGCGCAGCCAAAGTTGCGGCTGTGGCCCTGGCCGGATGGACAGGCGGGGCTGTGGCCGTATCGGGCAAACAGGATTTAATTACTGATGGTTCGGTTATCGCCGTTTCCCATGGCGGGTCACACTTTATGGAAAAAATTACCGGATCAGGCTGTTCTTTAGGCGGCGTCATGGCCGTTTATGCAACGGCGGCCTCCGGGTTCATCGCAGCATTGACAGGCACGGCGGTCTATAATCTGGCCGGTTGCCGCGCCGCTGAAAAGGCAGATGGTCCGGCAAGTTTTCAAGTTCACTTTCTTGACGAATTATATAAGGCAAAACCAAGGGAAATTGCAGACAACCCGTTTGACATTGAGGAAATTTAAGACCCGTTCCTTAAAAGCTAATTTTGGATTAAAGCCAGAAGTTCTTCGGCAGACATTTTCCCGCTTAAGTTGCTCCCCGTGAGCAGCCTGTCCGCAAGTTTTCGTTTCCGGCGATGCATCTGCACAATTTTTTCTTCCACCGTTCCCCGGGTTATCAAGCGATAAATGGTCACAGGCCTGCGCTGACCAATACAATGGGCACGGTCCAATGTCTGATCCTCCACCGCCGGATTCCACCATGGGTCCAGATGGATCAGATAATCCGCTGCTGTCAGGTTCAACCCCATGCCCCCGGCTTTGAGACTGATCAAAAACAGGGATAGTCTGGAGGGCTTATTCATCTAAAAAAGAAAGGTTTTTATTCGTAGTCCTCGCCGCTGGTTATGAAATTTCGGATCTCGTTTAAAAAATTTCTTGTTTCTCTTCACCAGTCACGTCAACAGGAATAATTTGTAGTGTTGACAGGGAGCCTTGAAGTTGAAGTACCACGGGTTTTAGCAGCCACTGCTGTTTCGGATAAATTAAGGCCAAACGGGTCACTTTGTAGCGCGTGGCGTAGCCGGCCATCTGGTAAAGGTCTGCCTGGTAGATACCCATTTTCTTTTCCCGGTCATCGAGCAGTTTCCATTTTGCATCTGCTATAGATTCAAAATGGTTGCTGTTGTCCAGAAAAACCATATCCGGTTTCATGAGGAATAATTGCTCATTACTGTCAACACGGCAGACCATATACTTTTGGGGGCCTTGTTCTCTGAGGCGCAGCCCCTGGGTCCATGCAAGCTTTCGGAAGATATTTGCCACATAGGACTCAAAAAGTTTGTTCATGTCAAAAAGCAGGCTCAGACAGGCGTTGTCTCCAATTAGGACATCCGGGTGCAACCCCTGGATAAACCATCGGCACTGCATGATAATTTGTTCGTACCAAAAAGTGGCGCGGTTAAAGCTGAGGCTGTCAATGATCTTTTACATCACTGACGGCATCAAAACGCATTAAAAGTTCTGTCAGTTGTGATCAGCGAATCATGCCCTGCATAAGTTCGGCATGCAGCTGATCACAGAAGTTAAGGATAAAAACATCTAACAGGGCGTGTTTCTGTAAAGCTATATTTGCCGTTCCACCGCGTTGCGCTTTGAGCTGCCGGGCTCGGATCAGCATTTTAATTAACGCTTTCCGACACGCTCCCGGATCGGTTTCTCTCCCGTAGATTTTCGGCAAAATTTCTACAGACAACGGGCCTAAAGAGATCACCCCACAGTATTGGGCGAATTTTATTGAACGGTGCCCCCAGGAATAGGCCTGTGGCGGAAGCTGGCGTTCAATCTTCTCTAAGGCTTTTGCCTGCTCTGCTGTTATTGCTTTCTGGCCATACGACCTTTGTGCAATGATGGGCAGGCTTTCATGTTCGATAAGAGTTATAACTTCCACTTGTTAAACAGTCTGGGCGCATTTTTTAATGCCGGACTCAACAACGTTCTCCCAATGTTTTTTTAAAATCCCGGCCGTGCGGGGCTTGATTTCAATCCCGGATGACTGTGGGGACCAGTTTTGCTGCTCTATTGTTATTTTGTTCAGATCTTTCCTGGTCAGATATGAATCACCTGGCAACGGATCTTGTATTCGGGTGAAGGCAACCTCAACATACCAGGCGGTTTCACCTTTGGCAGCTTTTTGTTCATCATCGTGTGCGTCTTCATACGGCGCTGTTACAATATTCCCGGTGGCCACGATTCCTTTTGGATCTACCGCCGTTCTCAAGAGATACGCCTTGTCGCCCACGCCGGCGTTACGATTGGCACAGGTAAACCTTAGAGTCACCGTTTTTCCTTCATGGGTCGCGGCCCGGTCTGCGGGCAGGTTCTCCCAGGGCCAGTTGTCCGGATTCCAGACAAGCAACCACGCCATGTTTCTGGCAGTTCCCCAAATATCCCTGAGCGGCGGCACGTAGAAATCAATGTCCGTCATGCCGTATATTTCTTCCTGCTGTTTTCTGACCTCTGTCAGGGCACTGTCAATCTCCAGGGCAGACAGGTTATTGATCTGCGCATCGGATTTACCGGTAAACGATGAAATAATCCTGCGCCGGTCCCTCCCCCCGAAAATCCGTTCAAACGTATCGGGGAAAAGCAGAAAAAGCATCATGTGGCGAAACTGCCGGGAATCACACTCAGGGATCTGCTCCAACCATTTTGGCAGAGCCCAGCCATCATCCAGCAAACCATGCTGCCGCCAGTGTTCTGCCGCGTTTATCATCGGCTTTATGTTACGATCCGGACAATATCTGCTCATCTTTTCATCTCTTTGTTATGCTATTAAATGAATCTGATAGCGGTGTTTGATGGAAACTTTTTAATTTTCAGCATATTATAAAAAAACGCCTTGTTTCCTATCACACAACACTTCTGTATTCGGCTGTTTTTGTCTGATAGAATCATTCACTGCCAAGAGCGTAACGACGCCAGCGCTTCTCTCCGTGGTAATGAACGGCACCCTCCTCATAAAGCGCCTCCAGGGCAAGCTTAATCCGATGGCGGTCCAGTTCCGGGGCGATGCGGGAATGGATATCGCTGATGGCGGATTCAGGGTAGCGCTGGAGATCTTCCAGAATGAGCGCCTTTAACCTGTGGGGCTCAATCAGGCTCAGTGTTGTTGACTTAGGGAATTCCAGTTTTTGCAGCAGGACCGGGTCCACAAAATACCGGGTTGCCTGGGAAAGGAGCACCTCGTACATCCGGTCATAACCGCTGCCCTCACGCTCCATGAGTTTAAGATCATGGAAAACCCTGGCCATCTGTTCATTACGGCGTACCGTTGTGTGCAGGATATTGCGGGGGGTCACCCCCTTTGAGAAATTGGATAACAGGACCCGTACCGAGCATGGCCCGATCCTGCTGCCCGCCCACACAAAGGATACCAAGATTTGTCAAAAGGCCATTCACCGCCAGCATGTAATGGGTCAAAAGCTCCCTGTCATCCTTCTCCTTGACAGAGGGTTTAACCCGGTCGGATGCACGGATGCCCGAAGAAAAGGCTGCCAGCTTGGCAGGGTCCACCCGCTCCACCGGAACCCCCAGGGTGGTCAGGGTTTCCCAGGGCTGGGCACTGCGTTCATCCAGAAGGCGCTGGATATCGCTTCCCACAAGGGGCTTGCAGTCATCGGAAATCCGCATGTAATAGCGGCCGTCGGTTGTGGATGCCGGGGCATGGGATCTTGGGATATGCACCTCCAGATATTGACCGCCGTTCTCGCTGGTACACACCGCCAGGGAAATAATCACGTTGACGGTCAGTTCGCTGATACGTTTTCTTACATTCTCCGGCAGGGTCGGGGGGATAACCTGGCCCGGTGGCGGAAAGGATTTCCCATCTTCAATACCGATCAGGATTCTGCCGCCGGGCATTGGCAAAGCAGACGCAATCCTTGGCAAGCTCGAAAAAGTCAGCGGTTTTCCCTGTTACGGTCCGCAATGACTTTTATTAAGTAGTTATCACCATCAAACATCTAAAAAATGAAACCGGGTGTTCAATAGATCTGAAAGAATCAGCACAAGCCCATTGAGCTTTATTGTTTGAGATGGATGGGCTTGTGTCGGATGGACCTGTTTAATTTCTTATGAAGATCCTGAATTCGCGTCATAAAATTTGATCATGTTGAAATTATTATGGAATCTTGATTTTGTAGTTTTTCTGGTTTAAAGCTGGTATTTGATGATATTGAACTTGATTTGGATAATATATCAGCGGGAGGAACAATTGACATTGAGGAGATTTAATATATGAATACATTGGTTGCAGTTGCCATATCACCCAGCGGAACAGGGGATGAACTTAGCGGGGAGGTTGCACAAGTCATAAAAGTCATCAGGGAATCAGGCCTTAAAAATCGGACGAATTCGATGTTCACGGAGATCGAAGGCCCGTGGGATGAGGTAATGAAGGTTGTAAAAGAGGCCGCATTCGTACTTGCCGAAAAAGGGATCCGCACGGGCCTTGTTCTGAAAGCGGATATACGGCCTGGATATACAAACATGATGACGGCCAAAGTGGATAAAGTGAACACGCTTTTGGGAGGGCCGGATGGGCATAAGGAATAAACTGGATATTTCAGCATATTTTGTGGTGGGGCCGGAGAATACCAAAGGCCGTCCTGTTGCGCCCATTATCCGGGATGCGGTGGACGCAGGTTTTACATGCGTGCAGATCCGGTCAAAAACAGCTTCTGCCAGGCAATTAATCGAATTGACCGGCCAGGCGTCCGAGGTGATTGCGAAAACCGGAAAATCCGATATTGTGACCCTGTTGGTGAATGACCGCCTTGACGTGGTTCTGGCGGCAAAAAAACAAGGCATAAAGGTTGACGGCATCCATGTGGGCCAAACAGATATCCCCGTGGACGTCTGCCGGGAATATTTGGGTCCTGATGCCGTTGTCGGTTTGTCCGCCAGGACCCATGAACTGTTCGAATACATAAAAAATGCCGATGTCAGCCTGATTGACTATTTTGGCGCAGGCCCTGTCCATGAAACAACGACCAAGCCGGACAGCGGGCTTGATGTGGACGGAAAAAGAATTACAAGGAGCATTGAAGAGATTACAACCCTTTCCCGGCTTAGTTCAATTCCCGTGGTGGTTGGCGGCGGCGTCAAACTTGCTGACATACCGTCTCTTGCGCGGACAGGCGTTGCCGGCTTTTTCGTTGTATCTGCGATATCTGAGGCAGATGATCCGGGGCATGAAGCCGCAAACCTGGTTAAAACCTGGAACAGCCATAAGCGGTAACGTAACGCATAAAGGAAATAAAATGACCATCAACGACATTTACATTCAACTAAAAGAGGCTTTAAAATCAGAAATTGTTCGCCACGATCTGGCAGATAAAAGAATTGACATCAAATGCAAACCATTGTCTGTAGAAGAAGCCATCGGCACCCCGGAGCATGATGACTACCCCATTGTCAAAGGCAAAGAGGTGATGATGGCAGCAACATTTAACCGGGCTTCCGGCCAGTCGTTCACGGACGAGTACACGGATATCTCTTTATCCGTGGAGGGATTGCTTGAAACGGACCATACAAAAACCAATGAGCGGGCAATTTTTATTGCAGGTCTTAATGCGGTTTACAGATCCTTGCAGCTTTGTGAAAAAACAATACATTGCAAGGATAAGGAACCGGTGGCGTGCGCCGAAAACCTGATTGAGCAGCCGCAGTTTTCAGGGAAAAAGATTCTTCTGGTCGGGCTTCAGCCAAGATTTCTGGAATATCTTGTCAAACAGAACACGGTGCGGGTCCTGGATCTTGACCCGGACAACGTGGGTACCGAAAAGTTCGGTGTGCGCATAGAATCAGGGGAATATTTCAGGGATGGGCTTGACTGGTGCGACATGATATTTGCCACCGGCTCCACCATTGTGAACGGCACCATTACCCATTTTCTGAACTGCGGAAAACCTGCCGTGTTTTTCGGTGTGACCATCAGTGCCCCGGCCAAAATTTTGGGGCTTTCAAGCTATTGCCATTGCGGACACTGAGGCCATCTGCCATGATCGGTCTGATGCCCACAGTTTTTTACTGGATGAAACCATCAAGAAAGAAGGATAAAAAATATGGGTGAGAACCAATTGATTATTCGGTGTACGAAATGCGGGGCAAAAAACCGGGTACCTGAAAACAGGGTTTCGGAAAATCCCAAGTGCGGTAAGTGCGGGACAACGTTGCGCCTTGAGATTTTTGATGCCCCTGTGAACGTTACGGATGCCAACTTTGACCGGGAGGTCATGCAGTCATCCCTTCCGGTGCTGGTGGACTGCTGGGCGCCCTGGTGCGGTCCCTGCCGGGCTGTGGGCCCCATTCTGGATGGGCTGGCAAAGACTTACAAGGGGCGGCTTAAAATAGCCAAGGTCAATGTGGACGAAAATCCTGGGACCGGCTCAAAATATCGCATCCAAAGCATTCCCACCATGCTTTTCGTGAAAAACGGCAACCTGGTTGATCAGGTCACCGGGGCCTTGTCCAAAGAGGCTTTGGATGTCCGGATAAAATCATTTATCTGATTCAACGCCTGCCTGAATTTAGGAGTGCAGATGAAATTTTATATTATCCTTCAAATCCGGGTATGATTGCTATCTTTTATCCCCATTTACACCCGATTTGAGTAGCTGTGGCGGCTCGGAATAATTCAGGCCGGGAAATCATGTTCCACAAATTTCACCGGGCTATGAGTTAATAAGATCCTGTTTTTTGAAACTCAATAAAAAGGTATGTCATTTCTGAAACAAGAGTACCGAGCCTTAATTCTGCCATTTCTCACATTGATGAAATCGTTTGTAGTCCGCTTTTATACCATGATTGTTGGGTTCTGGTTTACTAAGTATCTGCTGATTTTCTATTTTGTTGGCTTTATAGAAGCTATTGAATGTCACCCTACTTCTATTGTACAAAAATTTGAAAAAATGGTCTTATGTTAATAAGCTGTAACTTAAGGATTGAAAATGATAGAAAAAAAACTCTGAGGCTCTCAGTGAAGAATGGATAAAAGACAATATTCATGATCCAACCAACACATTCGTTATTTTACGTAAGATTATCCCTTGGCAAAAAATTACAGACAAACTGGTACACTATTATAGTGACAAAACGGGACGGACAGGAACTCCAATCCGAACAATTATAGCTGTTTTTATTGCCGCAAAGCTCCGGTTGCTCAGTGATCGGGCGATTGTTAGCCAGATCAAAGAAAATCGGTATATTCAATATTTTTGCAATGTCCCAGATGAAAATTTATTCACATTCATGCATCACAGCAACCTGAGCAAATTGCGAAAACGTTTTGATATTAAGGGGATAGAGACCGTGGAATCAATCATTTTTAATATATTGAGAGTTGCCAAAGTAATTGATACAGACAGCATGTTGATTGATTCCACTGTACTGCCCGATAACATCATTTATCCAACAGATGTCGGATTGATTTTCAAAGCCTTTAGAAAAATGGAGCAGTTTGCTCGACAGTATTATATTCCTATCTGGTGGGACAGGAAGGAGCTCAGGCAGCTACGGCGCGAATATAATTTGAATCGAAAAAAGACTGAAATTGAAGATTTATTTTTCGATGCTCTCTTGATATTTTCCGCTGGATTGCGGAAGTTTAAAACAATAGTGAAAAGCCTTGAGGGTCCTGATCAAGACAGAAAAAAAGCTCAGCAGCTTTTGGCTCTCCTGATGTTATTCCAAGATCAGAATGCACTAAAACTTGGGGGCGAAAGACATATTCCAAATCGGATTGTCTCCTTTGATGAACCGGACTCCCGCCCGATTAAAAAAGGCAAAAAACATCCAAGCTGTGAATTTGGAAGTACACTTCAACTTTCGTTCAACCGACAGGGTTTTATGATTACAATGGAAAATTTTATCGGAAAGCCTAATGATAAAACCCTATGGCCCGGGACAGCTCAATTGTTTGAAAAAAGAATGAAAGGTGTTCCTGAACATGCTATCGGGGATCAAGGTTACCGCAGCCGGTTAAATCAGGTAATCCCCAAAGGCTGTCCACACATCTTTCTTGGCAAAAGCCAGGATGTTGGCAAAGAGAAGCGGGACTTTTGTCAAAAAGCCCGTTCTGCAACGGAAGGCTTTATCGCAATTTCAAAAAATATTCGCGGTTTTGGCTGCAGCCTTTATCAGGGAAGCGATGGAAACCGTATTTGGTCTCTTTTATGTCAGACCGCGTATAACCTGAAAAAATTTCTTCAGCTCTATAATGATGAAAAAATCAGTGAAGAAAGCCTGATGAGACTCGGCTTACTGGGCTGATTTAGATCACCCTTATTCAGCGATCTGACTACCTGCAGTTCATCGAGATGGGTGGATTGCGGCTAAAATATGATGAAATTGCCTTAAAAAACGCTCTAAACCCCTAACAAGTCTTTTTTTACCATGATTTTTTAATGAAGGTCTTAAAAGGGGGTCAAGGCTATCTTCTTCATATAGGAGAAAATCAGCAGATACTACTAAGTCTTTGGCAGATTATTGCCTTTTTAGATAAATTTATATATTACAGTACTACTGGTAAAGCGTGGTTCTCGTACAGGGTTCAAATCATTTAAATTAATAATAAAAAAACTGCGAGCAACAAAAGCATGGGTTGCGAAAAAAACAACAATTCTGATTCAAGGCAAATAAAAACTATTATTTTTACCTCCTTGGTGGCAATTATTGTTTTATATCTATTTTCTTCTTTTCCGGGTTTATATAGATCTCTTGAAGGCTTACAGAGTGCAAAACGAGTATCATTTCTTAACGATGTTAGTGATTATCTTTTTATAGCGGTCGGAAATTATGGTTTTGAGAGGGGACGGGTTAACGTTGTTCTCAATGATTCAGGTCCTGTTGAAAAAATGGAGGCTAACAGGAAATTTATTATAAAACGTCGTAATGAAGGTGATGGTTCCTTATCAAAAGCTCTCAAAAGCCTTTCAGAGATAGATCTTCCAGGTTCAGAGAAAAAGATTCGTCAAGTAAAAAAAATACAAGACCAAATCAATGAGCTGAGACAAAAAACGAATAAAGACTTGGTGGTGCCTCAAAGCCTCAGAAAGCAGGGCCTTGCGACAATTTGGTTTGCTGCAATGACCAAATACATCGAGAGCATTGAAGCACTTCTTGTGACCATTTCGATAGATATCAGTGATGCGGATGGAGTCATAAGTCGATACTCTTCGCTAAAACATGAAGTATTAGCTTTAAGAAATACAGCTGGTCCAGAAATGTCGATCCTTTCTGCGACCATACTTTCACAAAAACCGATTAAAGCGGAATTAATTGAAAAGATAGAAAAGCTTCACATCAATACTCTTCAACATTTTAAGAACATAGCGGCTATATGCCAGGGCTTTTCAAAACCTGATATTCCAAATGCGCTTAATCAATTAAAACAGAGTTATTTTTCCAATTACCTGGCATATAGAAATGAAATACTTCCTCTTGCTAAAGTAGGCGGACCCTATCCATACTCCCAGGCGGAATTTCTGAGTCACGGCGTGAACGCTCTTAAAGAAATTTCACATTTTATGGATGTTATCGTTTTAGAAACAAAATCTTATGCTGCTAACAATCTCAATGAAAACCGGAGACAAATGATCTTTCAGGGTGTTAGCAGTGCTGGTTCATTGTTAGTCGTTTTTTTGATTATGTTTTATATCAACTCAAAGGTCATTTCACCGATTGGACGTTTAACATCTATTCTACGGAAGTTTTCAAAAAAGCAGCTAGGTTTGGATGTGCCTTTTTTAAAAGAGGATAATGAGATAGGGGAAATGGCCAAAGCGGTAGAAATATTTCGACAGAAATCTATTGAACTGGATGAGGACAATAGGTTATTAAAGCTTGCGGAAGCTGAGAAAGAAAAACTTATCTCTGAGCTCCAGAAAGCATTAAAAGAAGTTAAAACTTTGAGTGGGCTCCTTCCAATCTGCGCCCAGTGTAAAAAAATTCGAGATGATAAAGGTTACTGGAACACATTAGAGGCATATATTGAGCAACACTCTGATGCATCATTCAGTCATGGTATGTGTTCTGAATGTTCAGATAAGCTTTATGGCAATGAGGATTGGTATATTGAAATGAAAAAAAAGAACGATTATGAGTAAGTTGCTTGTGTTGACTATGTCTATGACCTGTCGCTATTGTCCTGAAAAGTTTACTAAGGACTGGCGCTTCTATCTTTGGGGATTTTGCCCCCCTTTAAAAGATCCCTCCTGCGATTTTAAGCACATGAAAAGTCCCAGCCCATACAGAGACTGGAACCCAGTGAGTGGTGAGCTTATTCGGTTGCACTATTGTCTGGAATGAACCATTCTTTTTTTCGATAAACCAAATCTTGGCTTTTGGCAACCATTTCGCCTGTTCTATCATCTTTGATGGTAATGTCATATAGCACCATGGGACCAGATTCGGACTGTTCGATTGCCTCAGCGACAAGTCGGTCACCAGATTTTGTTGCTTTCAGAAAGTTAATCCCAACATTCAGTGCTACGGATGTCTGTCCATGGGAATTGCTTGCTGCAGCAAAGGCTATATCGCTTATGGAGAAAATCACACCGCCGTGAGTGATCCCATGAAAATTCACCATGTCATCATTGATATTCAATGTCACCCGACTATGCCCCGGTTTCAATATTTCAACTTTTGCCCCTAATAATTGGGCAAAGGGATCTCGCTGAATATATTCATTTATCTTTTTTTTCCTACTGTTTTCCATTTGAATCCTTTTTTAAGGGTACGTAAAAATATAAAATATAGTTATTTTAATTTCATCCAGACTTATCTTGTCAAGGCAAGAATTGATATTTCCCCGATTTTTGGATACACGGTCAAGCTATTTTGTAGTAGATATATTAAACTTGAAAAGCGTTGATTATGTCTATTTATGTTGCCTAAGTCTTTTATTGACGTGGCGTTGACTACTTCTGATATTGATGATGCCATATAATCAGCAGCAATTCTAAGCATGACACGTTTCAGTTGTAAAGCTCGCACAAAGACACTAAAACACAAAGATTGTTATTCGACTTTGTGACCCTTTGTGCCTTTGAGGCTTTGTGCGAGAATAAATTTAGAAATAACCGGGTCAGATTTGAACCTTATGCCACGCCACCACCTGTTGGTAAGGGATGGTGCCCCCAAAGATGTCCAGGGCGGAACCGATGGTCAGGTCCACACGTCCCTTGCCAAGCGCTTTTACCCGCTCCAGGTCTGAAAACCGGCCTGCGCCCCCGGCATAGGTGGCAGGGATGGGGCTGTGTTCCCCCAGCAGTATCACCAGTTCCTCCTGGATACCCTGCATTTTGCCTTCCACATCCACACCGTGGACTAAAAATTCGTCGCAGAATATGGATAGATTTTCCAGAGTTGCCGGGGTTACGGCCATTTCGGTGAATTTTTGCCAGCGGTCTGTCACAATCCAGAATTGTCCGTCTCTTTTCCGGCAGCTTAGATCCAGAACCAGACGGTTTTTGCCCACGGCATTCACCAGGGCGTTGAGCTTGTCCATGTCCATGCGGCCTTTGGAGAATACATAGGAGGTGACGATGACATGGGATGCGCCGGCATCCAGAAAGGTGTGTGCATTTTCAGGGTTAATCCCGCCGCCCATCTGGAGACCACCGGGGAAAGCCTGCAGCGCATCGAGGGCGGCATTGGTATTTCCTGGGCCAAGGGCAATGACATGGCCGCCGAAAAGTTGGTCTGCCCGGTACATCCGTGCAAACTGTGCCGGGGTTAAGGCGCTTTCAAAATTGGTGACAAGACTCTCCTGGGTTTGGTCGGACAGGGTGCTTCCCACAATCTGGACGACTTTGCCGTTTCGAAGATCAATGCAGGGTCGAAATTTCATATTACTCATCCTAAAAAATTTTTATATGAAAGTATTGAGTAGTGAGTATTGAGTAGTGAGAATGAAAGCAAGTTGTTTTTCTCACTACTCAATACTCACTACTCATATCTTTTATCTTTTATCTTTTGTTGTGGGTTGAACCTGGGTGTTGATAGGCCAGATCAGTCCATGGCTGTTATTGGTTATCACCGGTCGATAAGCTTTGAAAATCCGACAGAATATTTTTGACTATTTCGGCTAATCCACGATTAAGGGCCTGGAGATATGCTTTGGGAGTGGTGTCTGAGCCCAGGGGGATTTGTGCGGAATAGGTTTTTGCCAGCACCGGTGTGAAACCGTCTTTGTGAAGCCGGTCAAGGTTCAGCGCCATGCTCACCACAGCCGATACCGCGGATGCACTGCGCCGGTCACAATAAAGCGCTGTGATTTTACCCCATAACTGGAAGATATCGTCCGGGATCCGGTTTTTTGGGACAGCGGCAAACTGAGGGGAGTTGACCAGGGCTTCAAACATCACATCACTGATCATGCGGGCCGGAGGTGTCATGTAGTTGTTGTAATAATCCTGGGTAAACCGGTTCTGATCCACCCGGTAAACAAATCCCGCGCCGCCGAACTCCGGTGAAATGTCCAGGCGCCTGACAACCAACGGGACCCCAGCTGACCGGTTGCTTGGATCAGCTGGGTGGTTGACCTGTGCACTAAGTCGGTACATCTGCTTTTTCGTGTAATCATTTTTAATCCCGCATCCGGCAAAAAAGAGGGCTGAAGTCAAGATGCAGGTGATCATCATGAAAAGAGGCAAACGCGTTAAGGGGCGAAGGCAGTTCATGACCGATTATTTCTCCTTTCCTGATGTTGATGTCTTCGGCGGGGCTTTCATGAGAATGCTGCCCGGGTACTCACGCAGCTCCCGGGTGAACTGGTTGAGGTTGTCCGTGGTATCCTCCAGGTTGCCGATGGTTTTCTCGATGATGTCGGCATTCGTCCAGATCGTATTTTCCAGTAACCGGGATGTTTTTTCAAGGCTGGCCATAACCGTATCCATTCTCTCGGCCATTTCGGTCAATTTCCCTTCGTAACCTTGTTCCAGGCCGGTGGCGATGTGTTTGAAACTGCCTGATGCCGTATTGATATCTGCCAGGGTTTGTGTGATGGGACCTTTTGCCGCATGAACAATTTGCTTTAAATCGGCCACAGATGAGCCCGCATCCGTCAGAATCTGTTTAAGCCGCCCGGATGTCAGGATTTTAGCCAGGTCCTTGTTGGTCTGGCGAAGTTCCTTGAGCAGGCTTTCAGCCTGGGTAGATACGTTTGTGATATTCAGGTTCTTGATGAGGGCTGCAAGATCTTGTTTCATCTCTTGGAAATCTATGGAGCCCAAGGTTTCCATTGCCTGACTGATTGCGTTCGATACCTGTTTGATGTTGCTGGACTGGGAAGGCACATAAAGATTTTCCGGGGTCCAGGAGATTTGAAGGTCATCCGGCCCGTTTTTTTTGTAATCGGTTTCCAGATATGCAGATCCTGTCAGGCCGTTAAAGGATAAAAATACGGAAAGTCCCTCGTCGACCGCTTTTTTCATACGTTCTTTGGGGGTTTTCCCGGTCTGACCCACGAAACAGTCTTCGGACAGGGAAAAGGTGACCAACACGTAATTTGAAGCAATGTTGTAAACCTTTGTGGGGGTGGTAATGGCTTTTACAGCGCCGATTTTAACCCCTTTGTATTTAACTTCCGAGCCGATGTTCAGGCCCTGGACGGATTCGTTAAAATAAGTTTCGGCAAGGGTTTCCGTCTTTAAAAACTGGCCTGCGCCAAAGGCAATCAGCATGGCCGCAGTCAGTGCAAAGGCCAGGATGACAAAAAGGCCGAGTTTGAAATAATTGGTCTTCTGGGTCATGGGTCAGATTCCAAAGGGTTGTTATGGGTTCCGGTTAAAAAAATTATATACATATGGGTTTGACGGATCCGCTTTGAGCTTTTTGGGATCGCCCTGGGCAATAATGCCTTTTTCCTTTTTGCCCAGCATAATCACCCGGTCGGCAATGGTCAGGATGCTTTCAAGCTCATGGGTGACAATGACAAATGTGATTTTAAGGGATCCTGCCAGTTTAAGGATCAGACGGTCCAGTTCGGCCGAGGTTAAGGGATCGAGCCCGGCAGAGGGTTCATCCAGAAAGAGGATGCCCGGATCAAGGGCCATGGCCCTGGCAATGGCTGCCCTTTTTTTCATGCCGCCGCTCAATTCGTCGGGCAGAAGATAAAGGGCATGCCCCATGTCAACCAGATCGAGTTTGACCCGGGCAATGGTTTCAATGGCTTCCCGGGGAAGATCCGTGAACTCTGTCAGGGGCAGCATGAGGTTTTCCAGGACAGTCATGGAGCCGAACAGCGCACCGTTCTGGAACGCCACGCCAATGTCGGCAAGCAGACGATTGCGCCTCTTTCCCCGGGCCGCCACCATATCTTCGCCATGGATGAGGACCTCTCCGGACAGCGGCGGTACCAGACCGATCATGTGCTTGAGTACCGTGCTTTTGCCGCAGCCGGAACCGCCGAGGATAACAAATACTTCACCACTTTGGATATCAAAGTTGAGATCTTCCATAATGGCGTTGTTGTTGTACCCGGCAAAAAGGTGCCGGACATTGATAATCGTTTCGCTCATATGCCCAGATAAAAGTAAATTATGGAAAAAACACCGTCAAACACGGCAATTAAAATGATGGAGGATACCACGGCCCTTGTGGTGGCATCGCCCACGGCAGAAGGTCCCCTCAATGTCTGATACCCCCGGATGCAACCGGTGGCGGCAATGAGAAGCCCGAATACAAAACATTTGACAAGGCCGCCGGCAAGGTCTCCCCAGGAGACAAATCCCACCACTTGATTATAGTAGCTAATTGGCGGATAACCAAATGAAAGAATGACAACCATGCCGCCGATGATGCCCACAAAATTGGAAAATACGGTTAAAAGCGGCGTGATCAGGGTGGCGGCAATGACCCGCGGCACAATCAGAAACCTGACCGGCTCCATGCCCATGACCGTAAGCGCGTCAATTTCTTCGTTGATTTTCATGGTGCCGATTTCCGCAGCAAAGGCGGATGCGGACCGGCCGGCCAGCACAATGGCGGTCATCAGCGGTCCCAATTCCCTGACCATGGCTATGCCGATGAGGTTGGCCACATA
This sequence comes from Desulfobacter postgatei 2ac9, assembly GCF_000233695.2. Lineage (NCBI taxonomy): Bacteria > Pseudomonadati > Thermodesulfobacteriota > Desulfobacteria > Desulfobacterales > Desulfobacteraceae > Desulfobacter > Desulfobacter postgatei. The sequence goes on from NZ_CM001488.1 coordinate 3,832,710, forward strand.
TATTTCCATGCCGAACATCCTCATGGGAATAGCGGCCTGGAAGGCCATGACCAGGCCCACGATGAATGAGATCAGCGCCACAATGGGCAGCGCGTTGACCCCGGAACGTTCCGCCACCATCCATGTGTCGGCCCAGCGGATGCTGCCGGGATTTTTTACGCAGGAAAACAGGGCTGCCGTGATCTCTCCAACCATGGTGATGAATACTTTAGCGTCTTTAAGGGAAGCAACCAGATCTTCACCGGTCTTTTCAATGTACGAACTCTTTGGCGGCGGGGATGATGTCTCGTTTTTTGATTTCCCGGCCAGTTCCATAAGGGGGGCAAACTCTTTTTTGACCCCGGTCACGAAGCTGGATTGTTCTGACGGCGTGCTGCCTGCCAGGCGGCTTAAATGGGAGATAAAGGTGGCGCCGGCCATGTCCATGTACTCAACGGATTCAAGGTCTATCCGGATTTTCCCCTGTCCTGATTTTTTAACCGTTTTAACGGCGGTGTCCCATAACCGGGCCACGCCCGGGACATCCAGCCGTCCGGAAAAAAGCATTGACGTTGTCTGGCTTACGGTTTCAATGTTCAGCGCGGCCAAAATATCCTCTTGTCCGTTAAATGATTTTTTTTATGTCCCTTTTTGGAGCAGCAAGTTTTACAGCTTGGGGATTAAATCATATTTGTATCAGGGAATCAAGCTGTTCTGGGGCAGCAATCAACTGATCCGAACATCAGGATTACGACTGCGGATGACAGCCAATGCCAAAAGTGCCACCCTGGTTGAATTCTTGACCGCCTCTTGGTAATGGTGGTCAAATGTATTCGTCCGCCGATTATTGATAGTTGTGCAGATTGAGCCGGCCCAGTACCCGAGCGCGCCAAGAAAGTGGATCAGGAAGCTGGTTTCCATCTCCATGTTTTCTATACGTTGCCCACCCAGCATCGGATCGTATTCGGCAAAGGCGCTCTCTATTTCTGGAATAGCAGGCTTCACTCGACCGATGTCACGGCCCTGGGGGGCGTAAAAACCACTGGTTGAGACCGTCAATCCGAGCTTGGCCGGTACGCCGAGACTCGCCGAACCCTCCAATAGTGCATCGACAATGGTCGGCTCAGCCCGGGAGACATATGGGTGGATTTTTCCGTGAAATCGAGATCCTATGCTCATAGCGTTTCTGACAATATGGCCGAGGTCCTGTTCGAGTCGCTCGCAGATCTGGTCCGGATAGGGTGCCTCATAGAACAAACCTGTATTGTCCATACCAATTGCATAAGAGGTGATGATTGGGGTCCCGATCTTTGTTGATGCCTGGAGCCCACCAGAAGTGCCTACTCTTAGGATATGAAGCCTTGGAAAATCGAGCTTGCGCGTTCGTGTCTCGAAATTAATTTCGTTCAGCGCAACCAGCTCATTGACAACGATCTCCAGGGAAGGCGTTCCCATGCCAGCAGTCGTTACGGTGGTTCTGACCGGCGAAATGATCGTTGCCCGTCCTCCTGTGATTTCTGAGGTTCCGGTTACAGTCACGATTCCCCGGTGCTCGCGCTCAACCTCTATATCACGCAGGAGTGTTGAACCAATGAACTCGGCGCGTCCGGGATCCCCCACCAATAAGATATTGGGAGCCATTTGCTCCGGTTTGATCTGAAGGTGGTAAATTCGCCCATTCTCATCAATCGGCAAATCTGCTGATGTCATCACAGGTCATTTCCAATCATTTTTTATACCATTGTTTTCAACTTTATCCGTTAACAGGCCGACAGCCCTCATTTTTTCGAGAAGATGATCCCGATGCGAACCCGGCCAATAGACCTGACTGCACCGGGGGCAGCGTAAAAAAAAGACAACGCACCCTTAAGTCCGAAAAAAGAGAGGGTTTCCATCAGCTGTGCATAAGGCTTTTGAGCGTGTATCCGTGGGGCAAATGTGATTTTTCTTCAATTCTATGATCAGCATTTCATCTCCTGGGCTTACGCTGTCAGTATTGACCCCATCTTACCATATAATTTTCTTAGATTTATTGCTTTTTTGTATTTCTTTGTGTAACGTGGAAAAGATTCAACCGTTTATGCGGAACTTTACATGGGGAAGATTTGTAAATGATACCGATCGTATTCATGATATTTTCATCAGATTGCAGTCGGTTCATGAATTGCCAAAAAAAGCGTTCCAAATTTAATTGATGGGGTATCAATTGCTAACCCTCCCAGGATAGCGGATAAGCTTCTTGGTGAAAATACAAAAATATTAAGTTATTAATGGTTTTTGATTCATCGACAGCGGGCATTACAGTTGCGATGATGTTGTGGTTGTCTAAATATGACGGACGTATTAATCATATTGTTTGATTACTCAGGCACATTTGCTTTTTCAGTTTCCGGAGCCCTGGCTGCGGCTGAAAAAAAGCTTGATTTATTTGGCGCTTTGTTTCTCGGGTTTGTAACTGCTATTGGTGGCGGAACTACGCGTGATATGATGATTGGTAACACGCCTGTTTCATGGCTGCAGGATCCTGTTTATTTTTATCTTATTGTTGCCGCTGTTGCGCTTACGTTTTTATTTACCAATACAATATTACGGTTTCCCAAAGCACTTTTCTTGTTTGATACGATTGGCATCAGTGTGTTTACTATTATCGGTATTCAAAAGGGATTACATGCGGGTATTCATCCGCCACTTGCCGTTATGATGGGTATTTTGACAGCCGTTATGGGCGGAATTATCCGTGATGTGCTTTGTAATGAAATTCCTCTGATTTTTCATAGGGAAATATATGCTACAGCTTGTTTGGCCGGTGGTGTTTTCTTTGTGCTTTTTGTGTTCCTGAATATGCCTGAATCTTTTACTGCGCTAATAGCCGCTGGTGTTATCTTTACAATCCGCTCCCTGAGTGTCCGAAAAGGTTGGGCATTGCCACGGTTTAAGTGATTTAGAAATTCCAGATAATTCCAGATTGCTCACAGACACAATAATCCGGCTTCCTGTATAGCCGGATTATCTTTTATGACAAACCACCAGCGCCACCCACTCCTCTTGGCTGATTTTTTTGACGCATCTAAGGTTTTGCGCATCCAGGGCTGCGTATATATCCGGTACTCTCTCCTCAATGATGCCCGAAAGGATGGCGGTTCCGTCCGGGGCCAGGCGCGTCGCTATATCCGGCATGATGGATACGATAACCTGGGCTATGATGTTGGCACATATAAGGTCATACCTGATTTCAGGTGTTTTATCCAAAGTTACAGCCCCAAGGGTGACCCCATCAAGTGCAATCGCGTTTTTTTCCAAATTCTGCTGGGTGATGTCCACGGCCACAGGATCGACATCAATGCCGGTCATGGCCCCGGCCCCAAGCTTTGCGGCGCCGATCATCAGTATGCCCGAACCGCACCCCACATCCAGCAGGGTTTTACCCGGCTGTACATATTCTTCTAAAAGGGCCAGGCACATGGATGTGGTGGGGTGGGTACCCGTGCCGAATGCCATGCCCGGGTCAATGTTGATGATGACTTCACCGGGCGCAGGGGTATAGTCCTTCCATTCGGGTTTCACCACAATTTTGCCCGTAATCCGGGTAACGTTGAAATACGCCTTCCAGGCATGGGCCCAGTCTTTTTCATCCACACTTTCCGATAAAACATCCACCTGGAGATCCATATCCGATAATCCTGCCAGACGTTCCGTGATTTCGGCAATCATAATATCAGAATCATCCGTGTCCGGCAGATAGCCGATAATACTGTTGTACTCAGGTGTTTTCAGGGTCCGGGTTCCGAAACCCTCATCCGGTTCGGGGATGGGCACATCGCAAATCACGCCTTTGAGGTTGAATGAAAAAAAAATATGGCAGATCACTTCTTCGGCAAGTTCAATATTGTCTGCATCGAACCGGGCAATCACTTTTTTGAATTTCATGGTATGTTCCGTCTTTTTTGATATTTTGTTGATGGGTGGGCTTGGTTGCTAAGCCCATGGCTGTTATATCAACATTATCGTTGACAATCCATACCTGCCTGTCCTAACGGTAAAATATGAGCCAGGCAAACAAGGAAAGAACACTGATGAAAAAAAATATTGAAGGGACAATGGCGTGACGCGACGTAAAACAAGGCATGTAACAAAAGAAACGAAACAGGGTAACTTTCCGGGTATCCGGCTTTTTTTAAGCTCACTTCAGATCCGGTATAAGTTTCTCCTCAGTTTCGCCCTGATCTTTTTTCTCTCCATGCTTTTGTGCAATCTGTTCATCTATGTCTATGTGCGCCACAATATTGAGGACCGTATTGAAAGTGAGCTGACCAATACGACAGCCATGATTTACAACCTGGTCAATACCTCTATGAATGTCGCCATTAAAAATCATCTGCGGGCTGTGGCGGAAAAAAATCTGGATATACTGACCGCGCTGTACCGGAAAGTTTCGGCCGGCGCCCTTTCCCGGGAAGATGCCCGCAAAAGGGCGGCTGAAGTGATTTTAAGTCAGACCATAGGCGCCTCGGGCTATCTTTATTGCCTGGACAGCAACGGGGGGGTGGCCGTGCACCCGAGAGCCGAACTCATCGGCACCAACGTGGCTGAACACGCCTTTGTCCGGCAGATGATGGAAAAAAAGCAGGGATACCTGGAGTATGAATGGAAAAATCCAGATGAAGAAAATCTTCGAGCCAAAGCCCTTTATATGGCCCATTTTGAACCCTGGGGCTGGATCATTGCTGTCTCGGCCTACCGGTCTGAATTCATCAGACTTGTCAATGTCCGGGATTTCAGGCAGAGCATCCTCTCTTTAAAATTCGGGCAAAGCGGTTATGCCTTTGTCTTTGACAGGGAGGGTCGGGCGATCATCCATCCGGTCCTGCAGGATGTTAATATTTTTCAGACGCCTGAACTGCCCGATCAATATCTTAAAGACATGATGGAACGCAAAAAGGGCCGGTCTGTTTACTATTGGAAAAATCCCGGGGAGAGCCGGGCCCGCAAAAAATTGGTGATGTTCAATTATATTCCCGAATACCAGTGGATTGTGGCGTCGTCATCCTACCTGGATGAGCTTTATCAGCCATTGAAAACCATCCGCAATGTATTTATAGGGATCTCATTGCTCTTTTTCAGTATTATGCTGGCCGTGACCTTTGGCATCAGCCGGACCATTACCACACCGCTTCGCCAGCTCATGACCCGGTTCAGCGCGGCCATGGCAGGGGATTACTCTGCCAGAATGGAGAGTCGCTCCGGGGACGAGGTGGGACAGCTTGCCCGGTATTTTAACCGCTTCATGGATCAGCTTGAAGCCACCCGGCAGGCGTTAGAGAGGGATATCACCCGGTCTAAAATTCTTGAAAAACAGGTGATGCAGGCCGGGGAGCGGGAACGGATGAACATCGGCCAGGCTCTTCACGACGATCTTTGCCCCCATCTGATCGGCATTGCAGGGTTGACGGCCGTGATCCGGAAAGATCTTAAATCCCGGCAGGACCCCGCCGCAGATCTTGCCGGGAAAATGGGCGAACTCATGGAGGATGCCGTGGAAAAGACCCGGCAGCTTGCCAGGGGGCTTTGTCCGGTCCATCTGGTCAGCCATGGATTTCAGTCAGCTCTGGAAGAGATTGCCGATCAGTTTGCCTACTATTCCGGTATCCGGTTTGAGTGCCGCATGGACGAGGGGGTGGATATCCTGGAAGAGTCCTGTGCCATTCATCTTTACCATATTGCAAGGGAAGCCGTGAACAACGCGGTTAAACATGCAAAGTGCGACCGCATAAATATTGATTTGAGCCGGGATGCGGCAGATGGGCAGATCCATTTGAAGGTGACGGACAATGGTACCGGTATTGACCCTGAGCCCTCGGGCCGGGGTATTGGCTTGCAGATTATGGCCTACCGGGCTAAAATTATTGATGCGCAGTTCAATATTGATACCGGACCAAAAGGAACACAGATCCATGTCAGTATGCTGCCTGTTGAGAAATAGCATTTTTGCCCAATTTCTTCGTTGGATGAAAATGAATAAAACGGAGAATGCCCCGGCATGATTCAGACCCCTCAAAAATCCCAAATTGTCATTGTCGATGACCACCCTGTTTTCTGTCTGGGCATGAGCGAATTGATCAGCCGGGAACCGGATCTGACGGTGGTGGCCTGTCCAAATACGGCGGAAAAGGCCCGGCATATTATTGAACAGGATATGCCGGATCTTATTATTGTTGATATTTCCCTGGCCGAAAGCAACGGCATTGAGCTGGTGGCGGAATTGCGCTGCAAATGCCCGGATCTGCCCATCCTGGTTTTGTCCATGTATGATGATTCAATGTATGCAGAACGGGCGTTGATGGCCGGTGCCAGGGGATATGTGATGAAACGGCGGGCCATTGTGCAGGTGGTGGAGGCGGTGCGCCAGGTCCTGTCCGGGCACATCTATGCCAGTGATAAAATTAAGGAAAAACTGCTTAACCGGATAATTTCCAGAAAACCTTCTGCCATGGGGTTCAGTATGGAGATCCTTACCAACAGGGAAATTGAGGTGTTCCGGCTCATGGGTGAAGGCCTGGACTCAAAGGAAATTGCGGCGAGACTGAATCTGAGCATGAAAACCGTGGGCACCCACCGGGAAAATATTAAAGAAAAGCTTCATCTCAAACATTACACGGAACTTGTCAAAGCGGCCGTGCACTGGGTTTATGAAATGAAAAAATAGTAGTGTTAGATCCACTGTCGGGGGCCATTATCCGGTTCATTGTAAGACCTAATGGGAAGTGTTTGTAGGTTTTAAACCTATCCTGATTCAGATTGTCGGCCATAAAAATATGAGACCGTTACCGATTGAACGATTAAAAGATTCGTTGTTAATGAGACACGGAAGGCATTTATCAAAATTATTAACAAGGAGAACCCTGCCATGTTGGAAAGAAGTGTTAATTACGAAATTTTAAGCCCCACCAATTTTCTTGATAGAAGCGTAAAAGTCTATCCGGATAAAACCGCAGTCATTTATGGGGATAAATCCTTTACCTGGACAGGGTTCCAGGAGCGGGTGTTTCGTTTGGCCAATGGCCTCAAGGCCCTTGGTGTTGGCCCGGGTGACAAGGTCGCCTTCATCTGTCCCAATACGCCACCCATGCTGGAAGCCCATTATTCCGTGCCTTTGCTCGGCGCCGCCCTGGTTTCCATCAATATCCGGCTTTCTGCCAATGAAATGTCCTATATCATCAATCATTCCGACGCCAAAGTGGTGGTGGCGGACAATGAATTCGGTAACATGTTGTCATCGGTCGTACCGGAATTAACCGCAGTGAAGGCCTTTATCAATATCTGTGACATTGACGATTCAATGCCCCTGGACGGACCGGAATATGAACGTTTTCTGGCCGATAGCCCAACTGATCCGGTTGCTCTTGTCATTGAAGATGAACGCGAAGTGCTTGCCTTGAATTATACCTCCGGGACCACGGGGCGCCCCAAGGGCGTGATGTACCACCACCGGGGTGCTTATCTCAACGCTTTGGGCGAGTTGCTGGAGTTTAAAATCAATCCGGACAGCAAATATCTATGGACCCTGCCCATGTTCCATTGTAACGGATGGTGTTTTACCTGGGGCATCACAGCCATGGGGGCCACCCATGTCTGCCTGAGAAAGGTGGATCCCGTTGAGATCTACCGGATTATCGCTGAGGTGGGGGTCACCCATCTGTGTGCTGCGCCCACCATTCTCATCGGCATGTCCGTTTTTGCCAAGGAAAATAATGTCCGGCTTTCCAACAGCCTGGAGATTATGACCGCCGGTGCACCGCCTGCACCCATGGTGATCCAGAATATGGAAAATATCGGGGCCAACATCACCCAGACATATGGTCTGACCGAAGTGTTTGGTCCGCATTCCGTCTGCCAGTGGCAGGACAAATGGGATGACCTTTCACCCATGGCCAGGGCCGGCATCAAGGCCCGTCAGGGCGTAGCGTATATTGTGGCCGAGCATATGGATGTGGTGGACCCCGAGACCATGGAACCGGTGCCAAGGGACGGCACCACCATGGGTGAAATCGTCATGCGGGGAAATAACGTCATGCTCGGGTATTATAAGGATGCCGAAGCCAGCACCGAGGCCTTCAGGGGCGGGTGGTTCCATTCCGGGGATCTGGCGGTTATGCACCCGGATAATTATGTACAGATCATGGACCGCAAAAAGGACATCATCATCTCAGGCGGTGAAAATATTTCCACGGTTGAAATCGAAAATGTGCTGTACACCCATCCGGATGTGATGGAAGTGGCTGTAATCTCAGTGCCTGACGAAAAATGGGGAGAAGTGCCCAAGGCTTTTATTGTACCCCGGGCCGGAACCAATCCGGATCCGGCACAGATTATTGCGTACTGCAAGGAAAAAATGGCCCGCTTTAAAGCACCCAAGTCCATTGAATTTGGTCCCTTGCCTAAAACCGCCACAGGCAAGCTGCAGAAGTTCAAGCTGCGCGAGAAGGAATGGGAAGGCCACGACCGTATGGTCAACTGATTTTCCCGTGATTTTATCAGAACCACTCATGTTTTTTCCTGTCTAACAGTCTCCGAAATATGGTAGATAAGTGCACTGATTTTATACTGTTTCAGGTTGTTTTTTCAATTTGAAACCGCTTAAATGCTGATTTTCCGGGGAAAATGCCGGGGACATAAAGGAAAGAGTGAACATATGCACGCCCATGAACTGGCCGAAAAGATTTACAGGCTTTTTGCCGCGTTGCGCGATACAAGACCTTTGGTCCATGTGGTGACCAACTTTGTGGTAATGAATCAGACCGCCAATGCGCTTTTGGCCCTTGGTGCATCACCCATGATGTCCTGGGCAGGTGATGATGCGGCGTATATGTCCGGTGTATCGGACGCCCTTTGCATTAACATCGGCACCCCGGTTCCGGAGCGGATTTCAGTCATGAAATCCTTGATGTCCCTTGCCGGGGAGACGGAAAAACCCGTTGTACTGGACCCTGTAGGCGCGGGTGCAGGGCAATTCCGCACTGATATTGCCCGCGAACTTTGTGCCTTTGCCCCGGCAAAAATCATCCGGGGCAACCCTTCGGAAATCTGCGCCCTTGCTGCAGGCCATTTATCCACCAAGGGGGTGGACAGCGGGATCTCTCCGGAACAGGCCAGGGCCATTCTGACCGGGCATGGCCGGCCTGACCGAAATGCCGATGCCTTGCCAAACGGTGCAAGCGCGCTTCTTGCATCCGCATCTGCCCTCGTGGTCAGCGGGAAAACAGACATGGTGCTGGGGCAGGGTAAAATGGTCAAGATTGCCAACGGATCTGAACTTATGGGTGCGGTAACCGGTACCGGCTGCATGCTTTCCGCCATCTGTGCCGCTTTTTATGCCGTGGCTGAAAACGGTTTTGACGCTGCGGTTGCAGGTGTTGCCGTTACCGGCATTGCCGGGGAACTGGCCGCAGCCCGGGTGGTCGGCCCGGGCTTTTTCCTGCCCCATTTTATAGACCGTTTGTACGCACTTCGTGAAGCGGATATTCATCAATATCTGAGGGCTCAAGTTCACTGTTTTTGATATACGGGAGGCCATTATGGCAGATTTAAAGAAAGAGCAACAAATTTCATCCGGGAAAGGTATGTCTTTTAAGCGCATGATATCTGCGCTGGGGCCTGCCTGGATCATCAGCGCCGTGGCCGCAGGACCTGGAACCACCTTAAGTGTTGCCAAGGCCGGCGGGACCTATGGCTATGATTTTTTGTGGGTGGTGTTACTCAGCGTGGTGCTGGCCTTTGTCTGCCAGTACATGGCCGCCAAGACCGCGCTGATCGGGGGGCGGGGGATTGTCTCCATTGTGCAGGACAAATGGGGGACTCTGCCTGCCTGGTTTGTGACCCTGGACGCCCTTGCCGTCATCTGGCTTTGCAATGTGGTGCTTTTAAAAGTTCTGGTTGCCGTGACCGAATATGTATCCGGCCTTGTTATGCCCTGGTGGGGTGTCGTGTTTACCGTGGCTTTTTATATTCTTGTGGCCCATGGGGGATACAGGATTGTTGAAATGTTGTGCAAGATTATTGTCTCTTTGCTTGTGGTTTGTTTTATCGGCACCCTTTTTATTGCAAAGCCGGACCTGGGTATGGCCATTCACGGGCTTTTGCCGGATTTTTCCCATTTCGGGAAAGCTGAGATTCTGATGATGACCGCTATCATGGGCGGCTCCATCCATGTGACCATTTTATCCATGCAGACCTATACCGTGCATGAAAAAGGGTGGGGGATGTCAGATCTGGGAAAAGCCCGTTTTGATACGGCCCTTTCTCTTCTTGGGGCATTCGGGCTTTACTGCACGGCCATCTATCTGACCGGCGCCTGTGTACTTCACCCGGCAGATATCCATGTGAATACCCTTTTTGAAATGGCTGATGCCATCACGCCGCTTTTAGGGTCCTACGCTCACGCCTTCTTTTGTCTGGGGATCTGGTGTGCCGTGTTTTCAACGATTATGCCCACCTTTATTGCTGCGGCCTATGTGCTGGGGGATAAAATGAACTGGGAAATGCGCCCTAAAAGTCCCAGGTACCGGCTGACAATTCTGGTCGGGTGCCTCATTGCCCTTCCCGGTGCCTTTCTTTCCGGCAGGCCGGTTAACCTTTTATTGATCATGCTGGCCCTGTCGTTTCTGGGCACCCCATTTTTTGTGGGGATATTTTTATGGCTGCTCAACGATAGGAACTGGGCAAAACAGTACAGAAACGGTCCTGTGTTAAATATTGCAGGTGCCTTCGCGCTGCTGGTTACCCTGTTTCTGGGGATAAAGTGGGTTGGGGGGCTTTAGAAAGGAAGGTGCATTTGAAAATATCCGATCACATATCCATCCCGGATACCAGTATTGAATTTTATCCCATCCGGTCCCGGGGCCCAGGGGGGCAGAATGTGAACAAAGTCTCTTCAGGGGTTCATATCCGTTTTGACATCCATGCCTCGGATCTTACTGAAGAGATTAAGGCAAAACTTTTGTCTCTCAACGACAGACGTATTACCCCGCAGGGGATTATCGTGATCAAAGCCATGACTTTCAGGAGCGCTGCAAAAAACCGTGAAGATGGATTGGAACGGCTTGCCGAATTGATCAGACGGGCTGTCCGGCCTGTAAAAAAAAGAAAAGCCACCCGGCCGACCCGGGGATCGAAAGAGCGGCGCCTTGATTCGAAAAACAGGCGCAGCAGGGTTAAAGTATTAAGAAAAAAGATAAATATTTAATTTTTGAACAAAAAGTCACCCATCTGCGGCATTTCCGGAAATTGTTTCATAAAATCTTAGCGTCCTTGTAACATCAGCGTAATAATAAAATACTATTTTCTTTATGCGTTAAATATTCATAAATATTTCGAACAGGATTGCTCCCCAACATGATTGCAGCCATGAAACGTAACGAAAATAGGGTGTCCACGCTGTCTGATATGGCCCAGCGTCTGGACCGGATCAGCGCAGCTGTCGGCCTGAACGACCAGACGCCTGACAGTTTTGTCCAGACCCTGCCTTTTATGGCCGGGGATGCCACGGCCGGTGCTGAAAATGAATTTCAGGCGGTGGTTGCGGGGAAGCGGGAAAATATTGACCTGGCCCGGGTTATTGAAACTTCCAATTATTACCGGAATCTTGTGGAACAGGCCAGAACCGGCGAAACCCCCCAGCGGCGGGTCATGGCCCTGGAACGTCTGCTCAAGGATAAAGATGGAAAAGATTGGGAAAATTCCTGGGTATGGTTTCCCCGCCGGGTGCTGAACCGGTTTGCCAATCAGGTGTTTAACAAGGATCTCAAGGCAGATAAATCCATCCCCGTATCAGAATACCGCAGGGATGCCGCCTGTTTCGTATTTGAAAAAAACGGGGAAAACCAGGTCCGGGTGCCTGTCTCCTATCTGCTCAAGCTGGCTCTGGCTGATGCGGTTGGCGGTGACAATGGGGTGCCGGAACCGGTAAAAAAGTGGGGCGAAAAAATGCTCGCCCATTTTTCCAATGATAACAGTTCTCCAGAGCTTTTTTCTTTTTATCCTGTTAAATCAGATGGTTCAGTCACTTTGGGAGAAAAGATGGCTGCAGAAACCCTGCTTCGTTTTCTTTTGACCCAGGCTCTGGTAGCCTACGCCGGGCATAAATTTGAGCTCAATGAAAACGGCCAGAAGGTAAAGGTTTTCTTCTCCGCCACCCCTCCCGGGGACCAGAAACGTCTTAACGATGTTGTTTCAGATGCGTTTTACCGCGAATTGTTCATGAGCCCGTGTCTGTCCGGATGGGACCGGGGAGAGGAAAAAAAAGAGTACATGAGTGTCTGCCACAAGGTGTTGTCCCGCAGCCAGATCAATGCCGTGGCCCAGCTCAAGGAGGCCGGCATTATCAACTCCAACCTTGTGGTGCTGCCCAACACCTCCAATATCAGTCTGGCAAATAACGGCACCCATATCAGTCTTGGCAGCACCAAACTGTCCCGGTGCATGTCTGATCCGGGCTCAGGGTTTACGGCCCTGGAGGAAAAATATACAGGCGATCTGACAATAAAAATCTGGGAGCATTTTCTGCCCCTGTTTGCCACCACCTATTCGGCCGCCCCCCACAGGTTTGAGTTCCAGGAGTTTCACCCGGAACGGGTTTTAGGCTTTATGCCCCACGAACTGATTCATACCCATTTGCGCATGATCTGGCGGCGGTGGAAGAAAAAGGCCCATCTCAAGGTCATGGGCAAATCCATGACCCCTTTTGGCCCGATATGGCTGAATCGCACGATTGCAAATATATTCAGGCTCAAAGGGGATTTTGTGCCGGATGGCCGGCTCATTGACTATTTTACCTCGGTGATGAGCACCTTCCAGAGCCCGGCCTTGAACGGCAGCTTGGAAAGCGAGGCTGATCTTAAAAAGGACCTCACCGAAATGGGTGTGTTTGACGGGCGCATGGCCCTGTACCAGCTGGTCCGTTTGAGGAAATATCACCAGATGGGGTATTCCGGGTTTGAACACCGCTACTTCAGCGTGTTTGAAGATGTTGTCAGGGATATGGGAAAGGCTGCGGACCTGCAGGTGCTGATCACGGCCCTGGCCCAGAAGTATATCTATTCCCGGCAGGTGGACCATACCATGATACCCGATTCCCCGACCGTTGAAAGCGAGCGTCGCCAGATATTTTTTTGTACGGCCATTGGTATCCCCACTTTTTTTGTTAAAACCCGGACTCGGAATCGGTTTTTGGCTAAAATTTTGAAAAATACCGCTAAAACCAGGCACAGCCACAGGTATCCGGGTTACACCCGGGTTCTGGTAGCGGAATACCAGCGGGCCCTGATTTCCGTGATTCAAACTGATGGCGCTGATCTTGTGTCGGCTTTGAACTGTTCATCCGTCCTTGATGATCTGGACAATCGGGTGAATATGCCGCAGACCCATGCCGCATGGGGCCGGATCACCCAGGGTATTCTTGAAGGTTCGGGTAAACATAACCCCATGTCCATGCCGGGCAGAGCGTTTAATAGACACGCAGAGGCATATTACGGGAAGACCCTGAGAGAGGCCCATATCAGCCAGGGGTTTGACCTGCTGGGCAAGGCTTTTGAGCAGATAGACCTGTGGGCAAGATACCGGGATACCTCATATGGGCAGGCGCTTGGGCAGATTTTAGGCAGCCGGGATATACTCAACTTTTTAAAATCCATGCGCCAGGATTTTATGGATGAGACCTGTGCGCCTGAAACGCTTAAGAAGTTTATTTACCTGATGGTGCTTGTGGTAAGCCGGGAGATGAAGGCCTGGCAAGATAGATAGTGTTTGGACGAAAAGTCACCCATCTGATCAACCTATCTGGGGCGTTGCAAGAAAAGTTGCAATCCTCACAATCATAAGGTTGCTGCGGGTGCAATTTTTCTTGCGCCTTGCATCTGGGCAACTTTTGGTCCGAACACGGGTTTTTGTTCAGGAACACACGAATCTTCGATAAGCCAAATTCCTTTACTTCCCACTTAAATATTGATACGAAATTTTAGATTTTAGAATCGAAATTCAACAATTTTTAGATATCAACAGTATATTTCACAAGGGGATCTTTTGTGGCAAACGACGATCTTTCCGTTCTCAACATCGATAAATCACGCATTTCTCGCCGGGGAAAGAAAAAGCACTTTGTTTACTTACTTCTGCTGCCGGCGTTCCTCATCATTGTGGGTGTGCTGTATTACCAGGGCGTTTTAACATTGGCCGTGAAAGTCGATGTTGCCCGGGTTGTGGGGCTTTATCCTTCTGAAGCCTATACCCTGCTCAATGCCAGCGGTTATGTGGTGGCCCAGCGTAAAGCGGCGGTGGCGTCCAAAATAACCGCCCGCCTGGTTTCGCTCTCTGTTGAAGAAGGAAGTCCCGTCAAAGCCGGTCAGGAGATTGCCCGGCTCGAAAGTGATGACCTTGAGGCTGCCCGTAACCGGGCTTTGGCTGATCTTGAGTTTGTGCGTTTTAAAATCGAACAGGTCAAAGCAGAGTTGACAGATGCGACCCGCTCCCACCAGCGCAATAAACAGCTGCTGCCGAAACAATACATTTCCATGGCGGAATATGATGTCGGCGAGGCACGCTACCGCACGGCCCGGGCAGCTCTTTCGGCAGAGGAGGCGGCCCTTAAAGCAAGCCGTGCCGCACTTCGGGTGGCGGCCGTGAATCTGGAATATGCCATCATTCGAGCGCCTTTTGATGCCCTTGTATTGACCAAGAATGCCGACATCGGTGATATTGTAACACCGGTGGGTGCTGCTGCCGATTCTAAATCTGCGGTTGTGAATATTGCGGACATGGATTCGCTGATGGTCGAGGTGGATGTGTCGGAATCCAATATCCGTCAAGTGTATGTTAAACAACCCTGTGAAATCCGTTTGGATGCACTGCCCGAGGCACGGTTTGCCGGCAGGGTCCATATGATTGTACCCACGGCGGATCGGAGCAAAGCGTCTGTGATGGTCAAGATCGCGTTTCTGGAAAAGGACCGGCAGATATTGCCGGAAATGAGTGCCAAAGCGGCCTTTTTATCGCAGCCCCTGACGGTTGCTGAAAAAGAGCCGGTCATGGCGGTTCCAACGGCGGCTTTAATGGAAGCAAAGGGGGAAAACATTGTTTTTCTGGTGCAGGACGGCAAAATCATTCAAAAAACCGTCCGTTTGGGTCGACAATTGGGTGATATGACTGAAGTCAAGTCCGGTTTGGCGTCAGATGATGTTATTGCCTTAAACCCCCTCCACCGCCTTAAGCAGGGCATGAAGGTCGTGATCAGTGACTGATTTGGTTGAAATCATTGAGGTGTACAAGTCTTACCGACGCGGTAACCAGGTGTTGCCGGTATTGGAAAACATCAACCTGACCATCGGGGTAGGGGAGTTTCTGGCATTGATGGGGCCGTCGGGTTCTGGAAAAAGTACCCTGCTCAATCTCATTGCGGGTCTGGATAAGGCCGACAGCGGTATTATCCGGGTCGCCGGTGTGGATATTACAACGCTTTCGGAACGTGAACTGGCTGACTGGCGGGCGCTTAATGTGGGATTCATCTTTCAATTCTACAATCTTATTCCCGTGCTGACCGCCTTTGAAAATGTTGAACTGCCCTTGCTTTTGACCAACCTTTCCAAGAGGGAACGTCACCGGCATGTGCAGGCTGCCATAAATCTGGTTAATTTGTCCGATCGCGGGGATCACTATCCCGGTCAGCTCTCTGGCGGTCAGCAGCAGCGGGTGGCCATCGCCCGGGCCATTGTGACCGATCCGACCCTGGTGGTGGCTGATGAACCCACCGGTGACCTGGATCGCAAATCAGCCGACGATGTGCTGCTTCTCCTGGATCGTCTTCGTTCCGATCTGGACAAAACCATTATTATGGTAACCCACGACCCGCGTGCCGCCAAACGGGCACACGGTGTGCAATATCTCGATAAAGGTGTTCTGGCACATGAATATACTGAAGATTTTGGTCCGGAATGCCTTTAGGCACAAGCTGAGATCCATCCTGACAATCATTGCCATGTGTATCGCCATTCTTGCCTTTGGATTGCTGCGCACCGTCATCAGTGCCTGGTACGCCGGTGTGGCCGCATCCTCCGCCGACCGCCTGGTGACCCGGAACGCCATTTCACTGATATTTCCATTGCCCCTGGCCTATCGTGATAAAATTCGTTTAACCGATGGGGTTAAAAGGGTTTCTTACGGCAATTGGTTTGGGGGAATTTACATTGAGGAAAAAAACTTTTTTGCCAACTTTGCCGTGGAACCCCAAACCTATCTGGCCCTCTACCCTGAATTTATCCTGCCGCCTGATCAGCTCAGTGCTTTTTTAACCAACCGCAAGGCCTGTATCGCCGGGGCCAGACTGGCTGAACGTTTTGGCTGGAAAATCGGGGATACCATCACCCTCAAAGGTACGATTTTTCCCGGTAACTGGGAACTGTTATTACAGGGAATCTACCGGGGGCGGGATCAGACGGTCGATCAATCCATGTTTTTTTTTCATTGGGAGTATCTCAACGAGTCCCTTAAAAAAACGGCTTCGGTACGTGCCAATCAGGTCGGATATTACATCATCCAACTGACTGATCCTGAGCGGGCGGCAGAGGTCTGCACTGCTATTGATAAAAATTTTAAAAATTCCCTGGCCGAAACCCTTACTGAAACGGAAAAAGCGTTTCAGATGAGTTTTGTGGCCATGAGTGATGCCCTGATCTGGGTGATCCAGATCGTCTCCGGGGTGATCATTGTGATTATTTTAGCAGTTGTGGCCAATACCATGGCCATGACCACGCGTGAACGGATTGGTGAATATGCCATCTACAAAACGTTGGGGTTTGGTGCGTTCTATATTTGGGGGTTGATCTGGGGAGAGGCCCTTGTCATTACCCTGAGCGGAGGCCTGTTGGGGATGGTTTTAACCTATCCTGTCACCAGGGTTTTCAGCAATGCCGTGGGGACGGTTTTTCCCGTCTTCAACGTTGATATCACTACGATCTATATGGATTTGGGGGTGGCGCTGACGGTGGGTACCCTGGCAACAATTTTGCCGGCCCGACATGCCTGTAAAATCAGTATTGCCGATGGATTGAGGCGGGTGGAGTGAAGCCTGAACAAAAGGGGGGGGGCTATTTTGAAAATTCCTTTTTTATATAGTGTAAGAAACCTTCTGACGCGGCGTCTGACCACGGTGTTTACCGCAGGGGGCATGGCGTTGGTGGTCTTTGTTTTTGCCTCCTTGCTGATGTTGTCCGAAGGCTTGAAGAAAACCCTGGTGGACACCGGATCGGAAGATAACCTTATCGTTATCAGAAAGTCATCCACTTCCGAGGTGCAGAGCAGCATCGACCGTCTTCAGGCTTCCATTGTGGAAACCCAGCCGGAAATCGCATTCGGAGCCGATGGTCAACGGTTGTCCGCCAGGGAATTGGTGGTACTCATCAGTTTGTCCAAGCGGGGCAGCAACAAACCGTCAAATGTTGTCATTCGCGGCATTGATAAAAATTCGCTCAAGCTTCGGCCCCAGATTAAATTGATTGCAGGACGGTTGCCCCGGCCCGGTTCCCTTGAAATTATCGGAGGTGAAAATATTGTCAAACGGTTTCAAGGCGCGGGGATGGGTGAAACCCTCTCCTTTGGCATGCGAACCTGGACGGTTGTCGGTGTTTTTGATGCCGGAAAGACCGGATTCAGTTCAGAGATCTGGGGAGATGTGGATCAGTTCATGCAGGCTTTCCGAAGGACCGTCTATTCCAGTCTCCTTTTTAAACTGCGAGACCCTCAGCAATTTTCAGACGTCATAACGCGTCTGGAAAAAGATCCGCGGCTGACCGTGGAATGCAAACGTGAAACCACCTATTACCGGGATCAATCCCAGGCACTGGCCACGTTTCTTCGAATCCTGGGGCTGGCACTGACCCTTATTTTCTCCATTGGTGCGGTGATCGGTGCCATGATCACCATGTATACGGCAGTCGCTAATCGGGTAGCGGAAATCGGCACGCTGCGTGCCCTGGGATTTCAGAAAACGAGCATTCTTGTCGCCTTTTTGGCAGAATCGCTCTTTTTGGGTTTGATCGGTGGTATTACAGGGTTGCTTATGGCTTCTGTGCTGCAGCTTGCCAGCATTTCCACCACCAATTTTCAAACCTTTTCCGAACTGGCTTTTTCCTTTCATCTGACCTTTGAAATCGTTTACAAATCCATTGCCTTTTCACTGATCATGGGGTTTGCGGGCGGCCTGCTACCGGCACTGAGGGCGTCGCGCATGAATATCATTGAGGCATTACGGGCAAGTTAGGGGGAAAGTTTATTGCAAAATTTGCAACTATTTTTAAAAATCGACTATTAGACTACGCCTCCTCACAAGATTAGTTGTCTGTGCACATCTAAAGGTGTTCTCATACTTTACACATATTATTTTAGTCGTGAATTAACACGGTTAAAACAAAGTGCAGGCATAATGCCTCCATTATGAAACATCAATATATCGACCGCAAAACCCGGCAGGTCAGAACCGAAATTCTTAAAGCAGATCCCGTTATCAGTGCCATTTATTCGCCGATACGCGAAAAAGCCTCCTTTTTGTTTCGTCTGATAATTTCGGCCCGGATGTCCAGCCTTATCGGGGCTGTTTCCTATGATTTGCCTTTTTTGAACTCCCCGATGGATGCCGGGAAATTTTTGGCTGCCCACGGCATTGATTTAAGAGAGGTGGAAGGAGATCCTGCAAAACTGGATACCCTTCGAAAAGTTTTTGAACGCAAAATTCGCTACGATCAGCTTCGTCCCATGCCGGAAGACGCCGATGCGGTGGTCTCTCCAGCTGATTCTCGTCTTCTGGTGGGGGCATTTTCAAAAAATTCAGCCCTTTTTATTAAAGGTAAGTTTTTTGATTTTTGTGAGCTTATCGGCCGGGATAAGCCCCGATGGCTTGATGCCTTTGACCAGGGCAGTTTCGCCGTGACCCGGCTCACCCCGGATAAATATCACTATAACCATACGCCTGTGGCAGGAACGGTCTTGGATATTTATGAGATAGACGGGCATTTTCATTCCTGCAACCCCGGTGCTGTGGTCCGGGAAGTGACGCCATACTCTAAAAACCGGCGGGTGGTCACCATCATTGATACGGATGTGCCCGGAGGAACCGGATGCGGGCTTGTGTGCATGGTGGAAGTGGTGGCCATGATGATTGGAAAAATTGTCCAGTGCTACAGTCAAAACGGATATGAAAATCCCCGGGTTGTGGTGCCCGGACTTTTTATGGAAAAGGGTTGTCCCAAAAGCCTTTACCGTCCGGGCTCTTCCACAACCATTGTTATATTTCAAAAACAGCGCATCCGTTTTTCCGAAGATTTACTGGAAAACCAGGTTCGCACCGACGTGAGCAGCCGTTTCAGTGAAGGGTTTGGCAGACCCCTTGTGGAAACCGAAGTGACCGTGCGTTCAGGTATCGGTCATGCCTCCCCTTGTGGTGAAACTGCAGCGTTTGGAGATTTGTAATGGATATCATTTTTTTTGTTGTTGGGTTGGGTCTGTTGATTGGTGTTGTACTGAGTTGGGGATTTAAAACGTTGCCCAAAGAAAAATGGCAGATGGTGGCGGCGTTTCCTCGGGAAAAGCTGGATCAGGGCCAGTGGCGGGGGATGAATCTGACCTGGTACGGGCTTTTGTCTGCCAATGCGTATACCTTTGGTGTAATCATGGCCGTGATTCTGGCCGCATCGGCTGGGATGCCCATTTTTGTCCTGGTGCTGGTGACTGTTTTGCTGCTGGCGGTCACCATTCCGGCCTCTAAAATTGTTGCCCGGATTGTTGAAAAGAAAAAAGCCACCCTGACCATTGGCGGGGCCCTATTTGCCGGTGTGGTGACCGCACCCTGGATCATCATGCTGGTGAATGCCACGTTGGGCACAGCCTTCAACTTTCATCTGCCCGTTGCTGTGATGATGGCCTGTTTAAGCATCGGGTATACGTTTGGGGAGTCTTTGGGGCGTCTTGCCTGCCTGAGTTTTGGCTGCTGCTACGGCAAGCCGCTGAGCCGGTGTGACGCTCCCACCCGTAAGTTGTTTGAACATTTTAATGTGGTCTTCACAGGAGAGACCAAAAAAGTGGCCTATGCGTCGGGGTTGGCCGGTGAAAAAATGATTCCCATTCAGATCATTACCGCCGTGATTTATGCGATATCCGGCCTTGTCGGCACCTTGCTGTTTCTCCGGGGTTTTGCCGAAACCGCCCTTGTGGAAACCCTGGTGGTGACCCAGGTCTGGCGGGTGGTCTCTGAGTTTTTCAGGGCAGACTTCAGGGGTGAACGCAAATTTTCCATGTACCAGATTATGGCGCTGTCAGCCATTGCTTATACCATCGCAGTGCTGGCCTTTTTCCCTGATCCCGAGGTGGCCGTTTCTCTGGATAACGGATTTAAAGCCCTGTGGGATCCGGGTATGATTCTGTTTTTCCAGGGCGTCTGGGTTGTCTCTTTTCTTCATTCGGGCCGAAGCACTGTTACGGCATCGAAAATTTCCTTTCATGTGGTAAAAGATAATATTTAATTGAAAATGAAAATTAGAAGGCGCCATGAATTGGGGGGGATATGCTTTCTGTGGTGCTACGATATTGTAAAGTATCTCCTGTTCAAAGGCCTTCTGGAAAGCCGGGGGATTGATCCCCTGGTATTTTTGTTTTTTGACATGATCACCGTGCCCGGGTTTATCATGGGCTGTGCCCGTCTGGTCAATTCCCTGACCGGCCGGGTCATGGCATGGCCCAAGGTCCTTTTCTGGGGAATCATGGTGCTGGTTAATACCCTGTTGCCCTATGTGTATGCGGCCATTGCAGGCGGACCGCAATTTGACACCGCAGCCTGGGTGGTGTTCTGGGTAATCGTTTTGCTCTTGCTGACCAATCTGATACGCACGATCAGGGCCGGTTTGATCGCAGAAAAGCAGTGAAACGGCTGGTTTAGTTCATACCTTGTTTTTGCCCACCTTTCTGATCAGTCCTTCCTGGGCCACGCTGGCCACAAGTTTGCCATCCCGGGTGTAGATGGCACCGCGGTTAAGAGCCCGGGCCATGGCCGCACTGGGACTGTGGATCACGTAGAGCAGCCAGTCGTCCATCCTGAAATCCCTGTGGAACCAGAGGGCATGATCCAGGCTTGCCACCTGCATGTCCGGGGACCAGAAGGTTTTGCCATGGGGATAAAGGGCGGTGGGGACCAGGTGAAAATCCGAAGCATAGGCCAGCATGTACCTGTGAATTGCGGCATCGTCAGGCAAAGGGCCGGTGGCCCTGAACCAGACATATTTGTCCGGCGGCATGGGAACGGGATGAAAGGGATTTAACGGATTGACGACCCGCAGTTCAATGGGATTGGGATACAATAATTTTTTTGCGATGTCTTCAGGAAGTTTTTTTGCATGGCGTAAAATTTTATTGTAATCACTTTCCACGCCCTCAGGGCCTTCAACCTCGGGCATGGGGTCCTGGTGCTGAAAGCCTTCTTCATATTTGTGAAATGATGTTGACATGGAAAAGATAGCCCGACCCTTCTGTACGGCCTTGACCCGCCGGGTGCTGAACGAGTGGCCGTCCCGGGTACGCTCCACCATATAGACAATGGGGCAGGCGGCATCTCCGGCCCGAAGGAAGTATCCGTGCAGGCTGTGGGCACAAAGATGGTCCGGCACTGTGCGGGATGCCGCAGACAAGGCCTGACCCAGGACCTGACCGCCGAATACGGCGCCGTAACCCAGGTCCTGGCTCTGGCCCCGAAAGATCTCCTCTTCAATTTTTTCCAGGCTGAGCAGCCCCAAGAGTTCTTTGAGTACATTTTGTCTGATACCATCTGTCATGATATTGCCCTGAATGTATAGATTTATCTATTCATGATCCTGTCAATGGTTCCATCCCCTTTCATCTCCTCAATCACCCTGTTGATCTCCGGAAGGAGGTCTGCAAACGGTGAATTTTTTGAGATTCCGATTCTGAAAAGGTCCTTGGATACAATTTGGGGTGCGTGGGTGATCTGCTTACTGTATTCCGGGTACTTTTGAAAGAAGCTCCTCACAACGGATTCGCTTTCTAAAAAGGCATCGAATCGTTTGCCTAAAAGTTTTTTAAAGTTGTATTCTGCCAGGTTGACTTTTTCCGTTTTTATGAAGCCGTTTTCAATGGCCTGGTCCATCTTGTCCTGGTAGGTATATCCTGAAACAATACCTATTGTGTAAGGTTTGAGATCATCAATGGTTTGCCACCCGGGTAGCTGGTCCTTGCGCGCTTTCAGGTGCCATATAAACACCCGGTCCTCAACAATCACATTGGTAAAAACCATGAACGCCTTTCTTTCAGGCTTGTTTTGAATGGGAAAGGTAATATCGTAGGTTCCTTTTTCCATGCAGGCCAGCACCCGTTTCCATGGCAGAAGATCTGCCTTGAATTTGCAATGGATGCGTTTGCTCACCTCTGTGCCGATATCAAACGCATATCCGCTTTCCAGCGCCTGGCCTTCCCGTCCTATGGAATAGGGGGGCCAGGTATCTGTGGTAAGCCTAAGTACCGGGTCATTTCCGGCACAGGGTGCTGCGAAGAAAAAAATAAAGCCTATAAATAGAACAATGCGTCTGCAAAAGAATTTAAACATAAGGCTCCTTTTTATCAGGTTCGTACGGTACAGGCTTCACGGGTTCCGTTCAGGCATTAACTAATAAATAATTATATCTGATTTTGGGCCGGATTACAAAATGATATCCATCCTGATCCACAGGTGTTAAATTGATTATATCCTTCTACCTTGTTTGACATTTTTTTTTGTTTGTGTGTAGATTTGCCATCATGGTAAAAAGGCGGGACTTGAAAGCGGTTTTATACAATTAAAAGAAAATTTAAAAGGAGACACAATGGAGTGGTTGAAACAAATTAACATTGAAAAATATATAGAGACGCTGACCTACTGGGTGACCACCTACTCTGTAAAGATTATTGCCGCGCTGCTGATTCTGGTGATCGGAAAATGGCTGGCCAGACGAATTACCAATTTGATCACGAAATTGATGGAGAAAAATAAGATAGATATCACGCTTGTGCGGTTTTTTGACAGCATTCTGTATTATACCTTTATGGTGATGATCGTTATTGCTGCCGCAGGCCAGCTGGGCATCAATACCACCTCTTTTCTGACCATTGTGGGTGCTGCCGGCCTGGCCATTGGTCTTGCATTGAAGGACTCTTTGGGCAATTTTGCTTCAGGCGTGATGCTGGTGCTGTTCAGGCCTTACAAGGTCAATGATTTTGTGGACATTGGCGGGGTAGCCGGGAATGTGGTGAGTATATCCTTGTTCACCACGGAGTTGAGTACCGGGGATAATCAAAAAGTGATCGTACCCAATGCCAGCATAACCTCCAATGTTATTACCAATGTTACGGCCAATCCCACCCGCCGGGTGGATCTTGTCATCGGCATTGGTTATGATGATGATATAAAAAAAGCCAAAGAGGTTATCCAGGGTGTTCTGGCAGAAGAAAAGCGCATTCTTCCCACACCTGCGCCACTTATTGCCGTGTCTGAACTTGCCGATTCCAGCGTTAATTTTGTGGTCCGGCCCTGGGTTAAAACAGGAGATTACTGGGGCGTATATTTTGCCCTCCATGAAAACATCAAGCTGGCTCTTGATGCCAATGGTATCAGCATCCCATTTCCCCAGCATGATGTTCATATGTACCGGGAAAGCAAAGAATAAAAGACTTGGGAAAAATAAACGTCACCGTTTTTTCGCCGAATTTTTAGCCAGATTGAAAGACGACCCATGGCGTATATTCAATGCGTCATGAGTCGCGTCTTAATTTCGCAGACATTTTGAAATACACTTTTACGCTTTTGTTTGTGACAGCCAGGCCAACATCATCATTTACAAAGGAGGAATAACAAGCAGGCCTGTTTCTTTGCCGATGATGACTACTTGTCTTATCTTCAATGGCTTAAGGAGTATGCCTTAGCCTCGGGTTGTCTAATCCACGCTTACGTTTTGATGACAAATCATGTCCATCTGTTGCTGACCCCTAAAAGCAGCGGCAGTGCCGGAGATTTGTTAAAACGACTGGGTCAACGGTATGTTCAATATATCAACCGAACCTATAGAAGAACGGTTACCCTATGGGAAGGAAGGTATCGATCCTGCCTGGTTCAAGAGGAGAAATATTTGTTGACATGTCAGCGGTACATAGAACTGAACCCGGTCCGTGCGGGTATTGTAGAGCATCCGGGTGAATTTAGATGGTCGAGTTATCGTCATAATGGGCTGGGAGAAATGTCGGATTTAATTACACCACATATTTTTGATAAAAAGTCTGGGGATGAAATTGCCGCCTGAGTCAAGGGAGAAAAAATCACACAACATATCAAAAGAAAATTGCATCTAAGCAGGAAGATGTATTATGCTGGGAAGACAAAGTTGAGTTCCAGACATTTTCTACAACAACAAAAAAAGGATGAATACTATGGACATTTCAACAACCTATATGGGGCTTGCCCTTGAAAGCCCTGTTATTGTAGGCAGTTCCGGATTAACCGACTCTGTGGAAAAACTAAAAAAAATTGAAGAAGCCGGAGCGGGTGCCGCCGTACTTAAATCCATCTTTGAAGAAGAAATCGCCTATGAATACAATGACATCATAAAGGACGTGTCCCTTACAACAGGATACAACCTGGAACAATTTGATTATCTTGACATGCAACTTCGGGGGAAGAAACTGTTTGCATATCTGGAACTGATCAAACAGGCAAAGGCCGGGGTGAGTATGCCTGTTATTGCCAGCGTAAACTGTGTCTACTCTCATGAATGGGCCTCCTTTGCCAAACAGATCGCCGATGCCGGGGCTGATGCCCTGGAACTGAACATGTTTTTTTCGCCCACTGATTTTGAACGGGAGAGCAGTGAACTGGAAAAAGTCTATTTTCAGATTGTTGAAAAACTTTTAAAGACAGTCACCATACCGGTTTCACTGAAGATAAGCTACTATTTTTCAAACCTGGGAAGAATGATCCAGCGGCTTTCGGAAACCGGTGTCTCCGGTATTGTCCTGTTTAATCGGTTTTTCAGTCCGGATATTGATACGGAGAAACTTGAAGTCAAACCCTCCTTTGTTTTCAGTTCCCCTTCGGATATAGCCATCTCCCTGAGATGGATGGCAATTATGTCCCAAAGAGTTAAATGTGATCTGGCTGCATCCACCGGGGTTCATGACGCACAGGGTGTGATCAAGCATATTCTGGCCGGTGCCCAGGCCGTGCAGATGGTATCGACATTGTACAAAAACAAAACACCATACCTTAAAACAGTTATCCAGGATATCCGGAATTGGATGGAAATTCATGGCTTTAACTCTCTGGCGGACTTCCGCGGGAAGCTGAGCCAGGCAGAAGCCCAAAACCCGTCTGTTTACGACCGGCTTCAGTTCATGAAGTATTATTCATAGGCGCTTTTATCATGAACGCTGTTGGCGTTCTTGGGGGAAAAGATTCCAGGCAGACGCACACCTGCTTGGGATCATAAATAAAATACCTGTTTTGGGCTACCGGTTTAAGCCGGGACACCCCGTAGAATAAGCCTCTTATGAGATGCCCTGTTTTTAAGGCTGACCTCCTGGAAGACTTTGATCAAACGGTTCAGACTGTCCCGGCTTAAAACGGTAGCCACCTCTTTTTACCTCCTGGCCGATTTTTCGAGCGAAAAATTATCCGATTGATGATTCTAATACCATTATTTATCGGAGCCGGAGGGCCAAGGGGGTTAGTAATGGAAATTCATTAAAATTGACCGGGGTGAAGAGACGCGCCGAAAAGGTTATGCGCCTTTGGGATTGAAAAATCAACGGTTTTGACAATGAATATGCCGGTATCAACAATAGGCATGTAGAAGAGCTTCTTTGGGTAAAATCCTTTTTTCCTTTTCTCAACTCTGTTTTTTCAGTTACTTATGTGATATGTTTTTTTGCTTTATCAGAATGATAATGATAAAAGATACGGCAAAAAGAATAAGGCTACTGCTTAAGGAGAATTACCCTATATGGCACGTTTAAATGAGTTTGAACTGTCGCTTATAAAGCTCACTGACAGTCCATTAATCTACAAGGCACAGATCCCTTCGGGATGCACTTTTTTCCAGGATGTCCGACGCTATCAGAGCGTTGGTCCCCATATGGAAATCCGGATTATTCCGGTGAATGGGATGATCGAGCTTGATCCGGACATGGAGCCCGTATCCTTTAATAAACTCACCGGGTCCGAACGTAAAGCCCTGGTTGACTATCTGACGGTTCGTGTTGCCAGAGGCGACAATATTGGTTATGCCTGGGCCTTTTTCCGCTCCTCGGATAAAAAGAAACCCCTTGTGGCCTACGGGGGCAACGTGGTGCATAATGACACCTATCTGGGTAAGGAGCATGTAACAGCCCTGCTTTCGACGCTCCAGAAGCAAAAGGGCATCAGCACAATGAAACGACGCTTGTTTCCCTGGATTACCGCTGGGCTGCTTATCTTCCTGACCGTTCTGGCCGGATTCAAATATGGTCACCTGGTAAAAAATATTCCCATTCTCCGCAGCATTGGCCAGGATTCGGGCCCGGAAATGCGCTTTTACCAATCCGTCTTTCCCGATTTGCATGCCTGGCTCCAGGATGGAAGGCCGGAACAGAAGGATGTGGCTAAAAAGCTTTTAAAAACCGAATATGTTTCGTACATGCTTCATACCATGGCCCTGCGCGATTACCGTCTGGAAGGTGAGCAGGGCATGGATCGGGGCAACAGGCTGATCCTGTTTGTATACTTCAACTATAACAGCCAGGTTGAAGAATTGATCCGCTCGAGCAGGGAGATTCTGGCAGGCACTGAATTCATACGCCTGGCACGGATTTATTCAACCATGCAGTCCGGGTATGCCTCAAATATTTTCTATTTCAAAGTCGGGGATTTAAATATTAAGGATACTGAAATTTCCAATTATATGAGGCAGAACATGATCAGCTACCAGGATTTTAAAAAAATCCGGGATGAAAATGCCTTTGCAGAACTCATGGCCAGTGATCGCATCAGTTACAAGATGAAGGGCTTTTTGGAAAATGTCTACACCTTTACCCCCCTTCGCATTGATACAAAACTTAACGGTAAATCCTGGTACCTGCTCACCCGGAACAACAGTTCCGGAGACCTGGATTTTGCAGCTTTCTTCCATCAGGACAGTGCCACCCTGGTCCCCAAACGCATTGGACATCTGGTGCTGGCGGATAAGGGGCTGCCTTCGGACATGGCCTGGTATGCCTTAGATGACAGGCAGGCAGGGGAGCTGAAACTGTCGGACAGTGCCCTGACCTATTTCAGTACGGAGACCGGCCAGACCAATCAGCTTGGTATCATTAAAGAGCGGATCAATGCCCTAGACCTTTCCAGGGTGCCCCAGGACCGGATCAAGATCAGCGTTCACCGGGAATTGCTCATGGGAGATGCAAAGGGCAAATACGGCATCCAGACCAATGATCCCATCACAAGCCTTGTGCTGTCCAATCTGATTACCAGATCGTCCTTTGAACAGGAGGCAAATGTTTCCCTAAAGCGGGATCCCATTCAGTTTAATACAACATTGATTCAGCTCTCCAAAGACGACAGTTTCTCAGTTCAGTCCGTGACCATCACACCCGGCACCACCAATATCATTCGCTTGTTTGAGCCCTTGGACAGTTTTAATGCAACGTTTAACGACGGCACCTCCACCACCTTTGAGAAGGCCAGTGTAAACCTGTTCAACCCTTTTACTTTTATGGTATCCAGGGATAGCATTGTTTTATGTTTCCGTCATGACATTACGGACATGACCATTGAGGCCAACGACGTGGAGCTTAAAATCGTAAAGGCCAAGGACGGAAATTACCAGATTGTAAAAATCCCATAAGTAATGTTTTTTTACGAAATCAGTATCAAGGAGTTTTATTTAACCATATGTTTAACAATACAGACCGGCTTTTGAAAATTCAGAACGCCATTATGGAGATTGTCCAGCAGCTTGCCGCCCTGCCGGCCCGGCAGGCAGAGCGGGTAGGCAAGGTCATTGAACGCTGCCAACTATGCCTGAAAACGGCGCCCGACACGGATATGCCCGTATATATCCACATCACGGGCACGGACAAATCCTTTAAGACGAGCTATCTTCTGGATTTGTTTGACAATGACGCGCTTCGTAAACTGTTTGCGGTCAAGCAGCGCAACACCTCGGAGAACACGGCGGTTCCCTGCCTTGTGGAACCCGTCTCCTGGACTGATGAGGTGGTGGTCAGCCAGATCAGCATTTCTACGGGCAATGTGATCCGGGACCGGTTGACCCAAGAGCAGTTCAATCGGTTGTATGATCTCTCCTCCGGGGCAGAACCGGATGATTATCTCATCCGGGTGGCCGTGCCCGAAGACCAGACCCCCATGACCTTGCCGGCCGTTGAATATCCGGGTATTAAAGAGGGGGCTGATGCCATTGAATTCCAGAAGGAGCGCCATGAAAAGTTCCAGGCCAATATGCTGGACTGCCTGGAGCGTTATCCCGGTATTCTTGTGGCCTGTTTTCAGCACAAAATCGCCATTCCCCCGGGCCACCCCCTGGATGCCATTCTCAAAAGATACCGCACGGTACTGGAAACCACCCACACGTACCAGAAATTGCCGTTAATTCTCTCCCTGCAGGGGGACAGTGCCGTGGCAAGCTATTGCGGCAATACCAATGTGGAGCAGGATCTGGAAAGCGATTTCAAAAGCTATAAAGCCTTTGAAACCGTGGTACAGCTGGTCAACCCCTGCAACCGCGAATACCCGGTGAGCTTTATATCCCCCGGGCCTCACGTGGATACCTGGATCCGGAATTTGTCCCGGTACAAAAGCTTGCGTGAAATCAAGGACGAGATAAAAAAGGACGGCGGTGTTGCCTGGTCCAGGCAGATGCTCGGCGATATCTGCACCACTTCCAATATCAGAAACGCCCTTGAAAATATGTTTCTGATGCCCTGGATCAGGAAGGCTGAAAAGGTGCATACCCAGGCTGTTGACCTGCTCTATGAAATTGAAAGCTATGATGAGGTGGCCGATGTCAAGGAGCGCATGCGCAAATCGATTCTCAACGATACCTACCAAAGCCTGCGGCATTTTTTCGACCGGGAGATCAAATATAACGAAGACGGGCTGATTCAGGACCACAGAACGTTCTGGACCGCCATATTTACCCAGTACCTGGACCAGTTTCTGGCCGACACCCCCAAAAGCCAGGCCATTGCCCATGTTTTGTGGAAAAACATGCTCCAGCGCCTGGACCCGGAAAACAAAGGTTTTCTAAG
This sequence comes from Desulfobacter postgatei 2ac9, assembly GCF_000233695.2. Classification (NCBI taxonomy): domain Bacteria; kingdom Pseudomonadati; phylum Thermodesulfobacteriota; class Desulfobacteria; order Desulfobacterales; family Desulfobacteraceae; genus Desulfobacter; species Desulfobacter postgatei. Next base: position 3,862,056 of record NZ_CM001488.1, read on the forward strand.
TGCAGCGGAAAAGGATTTGCCCCACATCATCATGAACATGGCGGAATTTTACGTTCCCAACATGCTGGTGCGTGGTGAGTTTACCCTTGTTGAAAAACGTATTAAAGAGGATGACCAGCATGTGGTTTAACCTGTTCAAAGGAAAAAAAAAGGAAGTGGACCAGTTCCAGATGGAGCTGGAGGATGACGGTAAACTTTACTATGAAACCATTGCCGGTCGCACCCCAAGGGACATCCAAAATCACGAGGAATATATTCTTTTCATTGATTTCGGTTCCTACCGGACCAGTGTTTTGTGTTGGCCCTGCAGTTTTGGCCGGGATAAGATTACCGACTCATGGCAGTATGTGGTCCACGGAGACTCCGATGCCCAGGGCGGATTCCCTTCGGCCTTTATCAATCCGCCTTCCGGTGATGAGCGTGACTTTGCTTTTGTACCCAGTATGGGTGAAGAGCATGTCAGCTCAAGCCAAATTGTTAAAAGCGCCAAATATGAATTTGCCTCCAAATTTGCTGCTTACAGGGGAGATGTGCCCCAGTTCAAGCTTTATATCAAAAAAATTCTTGAACACAGTTTTAAGTACATCACCGAGCCGAACAAGGAACGGCCCTGGAACGGCCCTGCCATTCCGGTGATCACGGAAATCCGGGTTACGGTACCGGACCTGTTCATTGAAAATTTAAGAAACGGATACAAGGAAAATATTTATTCCGTGTGCATGAATCTCTCCTCGGACCGGAAATGGAAATGGCTTTTTCCAAGTGATCTTAGACATTTGCGAAAAACTTTTGTCAATATTTCTGCGGATGAGAGCGGGGCGTGCGAGTTATATTTTCTAAATCTAATCAAGTTGTTACCTTTCTGGGACCTGTCTGCCCAGAAAGATCGGTTGCCGGATTTAAAGGAAGTGGACTTTATTTTTTCCCAGGCAGCCCAGCGTGACCCCAATGCCGAAAATCTTCAGTTTGTGGTGTGCCATATTGACATTGGCGGGCTAACCACCGATGTCAGCGTTCTTCTGGCCAATACCTACCAGGACCCGGCCCTTGGCATCACCACTGCCCTTAACCGCAAGGAATCCTTTTCCGAAAGAAAGGCCGGAGAATATTTTTCGGAGACCTTTGCCCATAACCGCTCTCCGGAGGAAACCGGTCCCTGGTGGGACAATGACCGGTTCCTTGGAAGAGATTTTTCACGGTTTCTGGAACTGTTATGCGGCAAACAGGCGGGCTTGCTCAATGAATGGCGCAAGGACAGAAATTTGTCCGGCATCTATTTTCTGATTTCAGGCCGGCCCACCAAATCGGAAAAGGTCAGAAAGGCCATTAAAAAGCATATTCTCAAGGAGTTTAACAAGGATGAACTGCTTCTTTTGCCCGAACACTGCCTGTTTATGGCTGAGTACCGGCATGTGGGCAAAAACCCCGAAGGCGAGCGTTATGCCAAGAAAATATCCCATTTTGAAAAATTAATCACCCTGTTAGGTAATGTGTACACCCTTTATGACGGGTATGAAATTTGTGTGAATGACCATAAATATTATATTTCAATGGATACGGATACCAGGACCACTAACCAGATGGAGGTGCTTCCCGGGCGAATTTATAATATGGAAGAGTTTGAAAATTACAAGAAATCGGCCGAGCACAACAATGTCAACCATCTGGCCTTTACCCGATTTCCGGCAGGGGAAAACAGCACCCGGTTTCTTACGGTCAAAACCATTGCCCGGCAGACGGCTTTTCCGGTCATCCGGGTGGCCCAGAGCGGTGACGGCCAGGCATGGATCATGCCGTCCCTTATGATCACCAATTTAGAGCAGAATGACCAGGCCTTTGATCTGTCATGGGGGTCCTTGTCACTGGAATAAGGTTCAATCAATCCCAAGGAGGCGACACATAATGGAACTTATCAGCGTAACCATAGAAAATCCCGAAGACCTCAATTTTATCCTGGGTCATTCCCATTTTATCAAGACAGTTGAAGATATTCATGAGGCCATTGTCTGTACCGTACCCAACGCCAAATTCGGTGTGGCGTTTTGTGAGGCTTCCGGGGAGTGCCTCATACGTCATTCCGGCACGGACGAACAGATGGTGGCATTTGCAAAAAAGAACGCCCAGGCCCTGTCAGCCGGTCATACCTTTATCATTTTCATGAAAGATATGTTCCCCGTCAACATCGTGAACACCATCCAGGCCGTTCCCGAGGTGGTGCGAATTCATTGCGCCACAGCCAACCCCACCCAGGTGATCATGGCCCAGACCGACCAGGGCAGAGGCATTCTGGGGGTGGTGGACGGTTTTTCTTCCAAGGGTGTTGAAACACAAGAGGACATTAAGAAACGCAAAGATTTGTTAAGGGTGATCGGCTATAAGCTTTAAATTTCATATGTGATCGTGGTCGTGGCAGTCCCGTCGCTTGAACAGGCTTCGTGCCAGAAGCGCTGCCAGGATCAACGCTGCGGCAATGGGGGTTGACGACGTGGCGCACACATACATGGGGATGCCGGCAACCAGCATGATCAGCATGGAGAGGAGTGAATTATTCTGGCTCCATGTGCTGATACCGGAAGGAAAAAAGAATGTAATGAAGCCGGCAATGATCACCCCAATGGTGAAAGGTTTGGCAATATCGGTGAGAAGGTCTCCAAAGGCAAAGTTCAATCCTTCTGCCAGGCGCCTTGTTTTTTTAAGCCGGTGACCACGGGGATTACCGCGCAGCTGCACAAGGGAATCGGGATGCCGAACAGGGCCGCGAGCATCACCGGTTTCACCCTGCCTTTACCTAAATATTTCTTAATTTTGTCTGCTTTGAAAAATACATAGAGCAGAGCTGCCACCAAAAAGCCGAAAAGCATAAATACCGATACATCCAGGTAAACATGCCAGACTTCAAGAATAATATTTTTTATTGTGGTTGTCATGGTTTTGTCCTGGTTTTAATGCCTCATGAGTATAATAAACAATGGCTTTTCGCAAGAAACTCTTTAAAATAATATGCAAGCCTTTTTTTGAAAAGGGGGATCAAATAGGGGGCCGTGACTGCATTGCTAATCATTGCGGCCTAACTTTTGCGTAGTTGTGTTTTGAATAGTTATAATTTTTTTGTTGATAACAAACGAAAGGAAGTGAACAGATGAAAACTGTTTTAATCACCGGGGCCTCCGGCTTTGTGGGACAGGCACTTGCACAAAAATATCTGGATGCGGGTTGGCAGGTAAACGGCATCGGCACTTCGTTAAACCATCCGATGGCTGATGCGTATGATAATTTTTTATGGACCAGTGCGGATACCTCTTTGCCCGGAGAGTGGCAGGATCTTGTGGCCCAATCGGATGTCATCGTTAACCTGGCGGGCAGAAATATTTTTAAGCGCTGGACAACGGCGTACAAAAAAGCCATTTATGATTCCAGAATTCAAACCACAAAACATCTGGTGGGCGCGATGCCCGACACCTTTCATGGACAGTTGCTCAATGCCTCTGCGGCAGGATTTTACGGTGACCGGGGTGATACCCCTTTAACTGAGACACAATCGTACGGAACCGGATTTCTGGCCCGGGTGTGTCGGGACTGGGAAGCCCAGGCCCAACGCGCCACATCAAAGGGGGCAAGGGTGGCGATTATGAGATTCGGGGTGGTTCTTGGTTCAGGGGGAGCCCTTGCCGTCATGTCCCGGGCCTTCAGGATGTTCGCGGGTGGGCCTTTGGGATCAGGGGAGCAGTGGTTCCCATGGGTTCATCTGGATGATCTGGCCCGGGCTGTCTTCTTTCTAATGGAACATAATGCCCAGGGGATTTACAATTTCACAGGGCCGGTCCCCATCCGGCAAAAGGCGTTTGCCAAAGCTCTGGGCCGGGCATTGAAGCGCCCGGCGATCATGCCGGCCCCGGCTTTTTTTATCAGGTTGTTTATGGGGCAGCTTGGGGATTCGTTTCTTTGCAGCCAGAAAGCGCTTCCGGCCGCATTGGAAACAGCCGGCTTCCGGTTTAAATATGACACTGCAGCCAGCGCGTTGACACAAATAGTTAAAACAAGAAACGGAATATAACGGCTTACGATAAAAACACCCGGCTCGCACACGATTTTGTCGATGTCCGGGTGTTTTTGCTTTTTTTATTCCTTGAACACCAGCTTTCCGCCGATGTGTCCGGCCACCCCGGCTGCCACAAGCATCAGCAAGTTAATCATCACAAATAGCCAGGCACCGGAGGAGCCTAACACCTCCGGGTTTACCAGATACCAGATGATTGACATAATGCAGCAGACTGCGGTTACCGCTGCAGCGCAGATTTTTATTTTAAACACGGTGGTTTGCGCCTGATTATATTTTTTCTTCCACTCAAGAACGCCTGTCAACCCAACCAGAGGCAGGGCAATAAGTACAAATACCAAATTGATAAAGCCGGCCTTTAACATCAGATCCGAACCGGAAAACCAGGCAAGAATGATCAGGATTGCGACCACAGGGATGACCCCGTTGGGCAGGTGAACCGACATTGGATGGGCATGGTGCTTCACCATCAGGTCACCCGCTTTTTTCAGGTAGACAACCGCACGATCCGATTTTCCTAAACCTGATGCACTTGATGTTTCGGAATGGTTTGGGGCAGGAGGCTCTTTTGGGGGGGGCTCGGTTTTGTTTGCATCTGCATCCGGCTCAACCTTGGGTGTATCAGTGCCTGCTTCCTCTTCAAACGGCACAAACTTATCTCCGGAGACACCGCACACCGGACATTTTTCAGGGGGTTCATCTCCTGTATGAATGTATTTGCACACAGAGCATTGCCATTTTTTCATTGATTTTCTCCTTAATGTTTTAGTATGTCGTTAGTCACTCAGTTCTGATGGTAAATGGCGCAGAACATGCTGTTTAAATACCGATGGGATCGCCACAGGCAAACCGGGGTTCATGTAAAGGGATAAGAATGTCCGCCTCTTTTTTTACCTGTACCATGATATCATAGGCCGAATAGACATCCACATGGGTGCCCGGCGGGATAACGTCCATTTCCATGCCTTTGATTTCCGGCGGGGGATTGTAGTTTTCTTCAATGATGCAAAAGCCCGTAATGGCGGCTTTGCCCTTTGGTGTATCAATGAATACGGTCAATCCCCCTTTGGTGTGTACCGGCGTATGTTTAACACTGATACCGTCAACAATGGGGCCGTCTTCCTTTACTATCCGAATTTGTCCGTTTTCCTCTACATCCTCTATGTAATCTTCCAGGTAGCGGTAATCTAAGGGGTGCGGGTTATGGATAGATTCAAGTTCTTGCTCATGCACGTAGAATAAGGCGTTTTCACACTTATAGTCGTTTTCGCAATGATCATTGTGTAAATGTGTATGGATGACAATATCAATCTCTTCGGGTGTAAGTCCGTGTTTCTTCAAACCCTGCTCAAAGGTATATATCTTCCCGTTAATGGCCTTTTCCCGTTGCTCAGACTGGATGGGGTTCATTTCGCCGGTGTCTACCAAGATATTTTTGTCCCCGCCCTTGATTACCCAGCAGAAAATGGGAATTGTATAGGATTCACCCTGCCCGTACTGATAGGTCATCATGCTTTTGTCAAATACTTTTGTCCCCATGGCAACGGGGTGGATCGTATAGATCATTGTATTCCTCAATTCTATGGGTTTGTTTTCAGACACTGAATACGGATTCAATTTTTTCCGACAGCTTGGCAATGTCAAAGGGTTTTAATAAAAAATCCCGGCATCCGTTGTCGATCATCTGCCGGATCTCTTCTTTCGGAGCAAGCCCGGAACAGACCAACACCCGCATGTCCGGTTTCAGATGCCGTACGGCATCATAGGTCTGGACCCCATCATCTATAAATTTTGTAATCACACAACTTTTCCGTCTTTCCAGAATGGCGATATCTGCCGCAGTTTGTCGATAGCCGGGATCAGGGTCTGGACGATGGTGTCCATTTCCGCTTTGGTATTGTAGTGGGACAATGAAAACCGAATGGTGCCGTGGGCTGATTTAAAGGGCACCTGCATGGCCATGAGCACATGGGAGGGATCCAGGGAGCCCGAGGTACAGGCAGACCCCGAAGATGCGCATATGCCGGCCTGGTTCATCAGCATAAGGATGGATTCTCCCTCAACGGCATCAAAACCGATGGACAGGGTGTTGGGAAGACGGTTTTCCCTGTCCCCATTCACGGAGGTCGCGGGGATGGCCTCTAAAAGCCGGGTCTCAAGGTAATCCCGGATTGCTCGAACCTGTGTATCCATCAGGGGAAGATGCGCTTTTGCAAGTTCACAGGCCTTGCCCAAGGCAATGATGGAAGCCGTGTTTTCGGTGCCGCCCCTGCGGCCCTTTTCCTGATGACCGCCAATGAGGAAAGGCGAAAACTTGATTCCATTTTTGATATACAGTGCGCCGATACCCTTGGGCGCATGAATTTTATGCCCGGACAGGGAGAGCATGTCTACTCCCGCAGCCTTAACGTCAATGGGAATCTTTCCCGCGGCCTGAACCGCATCCGTATGAAACCAGATCCCTTTTTCCTTTGCTTTTTGAGCAATTTCGTCAATGGGAAATATCACCCCTGTTTCATTATTGGCCCACATGACGGAGATAACGGCGGTATCATCGGACATGGCCTTGTAAAGGGTGTCAAGGTCAAGACGGCCCTTTTTGTCCACCGGCACAAAGGTCACTTTGTACCCTTTATTTTTTTGGAGGTGGAAACAAAGACTTCTGATGGCCGGGTGTTCAACTGCCGTGGTGATGATATGTTTTTTATGCGGGAATGCGCTGATGGCCGCATTAACGGCTGCATTATCGCTCTCAGTGCCGCAGGCTGTAAAAATAATCTCACCGGGATCGGCATTGATCAGGTCCGCCACCTGGGTCCTGGCTTGTTGGACTTTTTTATTGACCATGTCTGCGAAGCCATACATCGAGGACGGGTTGCCATAAAATTGCCCTAAATACGGCAGCATCTCTTCGATCACCTCATCGGCCACCCGGGTGGTGGCATTATTATCCGTATAGATCATATCAATCTTTTTTACCCCATCGTTGCAATGTTGTGGTTAATCTGCTGCCGAAGATGTTTCCATGGATGCCATGGTTTTGTGGACAATTTCTTCAATTCTATCCAGGCATTTGCCGCAACCGCCGCCTGCTTTAAGGTAATTGGTCACATCCTCCGTATTCTCAAGGCCATTGTTTTTAATGGCATCAATAATTTCAAGATCTGTTACATCAAAGCATTCGCATACGATGTCTCCCGGTTTTTCAAGGATCTGAATTCCGCGGAAATTCGCAATGGCTTTTTTTAAGGCGGCCTGGCCCATGACCGAGCAGTGCATTTTTTCTTTGGGCAGTCCGCCCAGGTAATCGGCAATGTCCTCATTGGTTATCTTCGCTGCATCGTCCAGGGTCATGCCCTTGATGATCTCAGTTAAGGCCGAGGATGAGGCCACGGCAGACGCACAGCCAAAGGTCATAAAAGAGGCATCAATGATTCTTTCATTCTCGTCTACCTTTAAATAGAGTTTGAGTGCGTCACCGCAGCTTAAAGAGCCTGTTTCTCCAATGGCGTTGGCACCTTCAAGCTCTCCCACATTCCTTGGTTTCAAGAAATGTTCCATAACTTTTTCCGAATAATTCCACATATATGCTCTCCTTTTATCCTGTAAAGTCACCCTTGTGACAGGATTAGTTTCCTTCTAAAAGAAATACTACATCGTGGTAGCTTGTCAATCGGGGCTGAAAGTTTTCCTTTGATCAAAGGCGGCACTTCCAACCCTTTATACATGATAATCATCGCCCTTTAAAAACTGTTTCAATTCAGACATATCAAGTCCATCTCGGATTCCGAACCGGGTCAGGCAAAAATCATATTTCACCGGGTCATCCGGGCTGACCCGTCTGAAGCCTTCGGTGATCTGGGCGGCGCAGACCCCGTCGGCACTGCGGCGTTTTGTAAATCCAAGCATATGTCCGATTTTAAACATGTGCGCATCTACAGGACAGGTCAGGGCCGCGGCCGGCACATTGGACCAGCCCCCCGGATCCACCTGATCTTTACGTACCATCCACCTTAAAAACAGGTGACTGCGCTTGCAGGCAGAGGTTTTTCCGGGATCAGCCAGAAGATGACCGGCGCCCCCCGCATGCAAAACCCGTGCTCTGATTCTGGCCAGTCCTTCAGACAGATCTGTCCCATCCGCATGATTCATGGTAAAACAGGCACCCAGGGATCCGTAATCGGCAATAACAGCCTGAATTCCCATGATCAGTGCGCTTAAGTGATCTCCTGTGGCAAACCTGTATTTAAAGTTTTGAAACATGGCGGCGAGGTTTTTCGGATCAGCATGCATGACAAACCCGCGAAGGTCAGGCCCCATCTTATCAAGCACAGACGACACGGCCTGCATGATCATGGCCACCCGGCCATAGGCAAGACTTGAGGCAATAATCCCTGCAATCTCCCGGTCCCGTACATCCGGATAGTTGTAAAGAAACAACAGTGGATCAGGATCAACATACTGTTTCCGGTTATATGTCGAATAAAGCTGCTCCAGCTTTGATGTCAGTTTTTGTACGTCAATTTTCATATCAACAGATTTGACGAAGCCCCCAAAATATTGGGGATAGATCCTGCAACTTTGTGACAAAAAGAAAAAAGATCAGCTTGACTGATTTAACCGCGTTTATCCTTACGTCTTCAGTACCGGACAAACCAGGTAAATCGTATAAGCGATGTAAACCGCTAACAGCATAAGCCCCTCTACCCTGTTTATTCGCCCCGGCCTTCCCCTGAAGCCAAATCCGATAATGAAAAGGGATATGGTTAATCCCGTCATCACCGCTGTGTCCCGGAAAAGGGCTTCGGCAGGGATTTCAAACGGATGAATGACACCGGCGATTCCCACAACCGCCAATGTGTTGAACAGATTGGACCCTAAAATATTACCAAGGGCAATATCGTACTCTCTTTTTTTCACAGAAATGATCGAGGATGCAAGTTCCGGAAGAGATGTTCCCAGGGCAACAACGGTAAGGCCGATGACTATATCGCTGACACCTAAAGCCGTTGCAATTTGCACAGCCCCCCAGACCAGAATCCGTGAACTGATGATCAGAAGAATCAGCCCGATAACGAGCCATAAGAGAGCCCTGCCCAGAGTTTTTTTTTCTGAATTCAGCTCCCGCTCCATTTCCATGCCCATGGTATCGGCCTTCTGACGGATACCTTGCTGGAGGGTCCAGAGTACGAGCCCCAGAAAAAATAATAGCAGGATAATTCCATCAATCAAAGAGATTTGAAGGTCTGTTAAAAGAAGAATGGAAAGACCCGTGACGATTGTAAGGATGGGTAGTTCTTTTCTTAATATATTGGAGTGAAACATAATCGGATTAATCAGGGCGCTAATCCCTAAAATCAGTCCGATATTGGCAATGTTTGACCCGTAGGCATTCCCTATGGCAATACCAGGACTGTTCTCCAAGGCGGCAAGTGCGGAAACCAGCATTTCCGGGGCTGATGTGCCGAAACCGACGATCACCATCCCGATCAGCAGCGGCGGTACGCCGAAATGCCGTGCGGTGGCCGCAGACCCGTTAACAAAGCGGTCTGCACTCCAGACCAGCAGAGTCAGTCCAAAAATCAACGCCGGTAAAGCAACAACAATTCCTTCCATGTACCCTCTGTTTTCTTTTTAAATAATGATTCTTTGTTTTTTTACTTAGACGTTCAAAATATCAGACTCCAAAGCTCATGCAAAGTGTAATGCTGTTTTCTTGCAAAATTCAATGAAATCTCAGTGGCTGCCTCATGGTGGGATGACATTTGCCTTGACACAAATTCAGGCTGGGCCATAGTATAGGCTCCTTATTATTACTTCAGCCCACAAAGGAGACAGAATGCTTCAGGATAAAAAAATCGGCTTCATTGGAAGCGGCAACATGGGAGAAGCCCTGGTCAGCGGACTAGTGATGTCCAAGGCAGCCAAACCGGAAAATATTATCTGCTCGGATATTTTTCCCGAAACGCTCACGCATATTCACGAAAAATATGGCGTGTTGACCACGACCAGCAATATTGAAGTCTGTGAAAAATCAGAAATCATTATCTACGCCACTAAACCCCAGATTCTGGGTTCCGTGCTCAAGGAGACGGCACCAGCTCTGGACAAATCCAAGCTTGTGATCTCCATTGCTGCGGGCGTGCCCTTGGCCGCCATCGCCGCAGGCCTTAAAAAGGAACTGCGCCTGATCAGGTCCATGCCCAATATATGTGCCTTTGTCAAAGAGAGCGCCACAGCGATTTGCGCGGGGCAGTTTGTCCAGGAAGGCGATGTGGAGATGGCCCGGGCGGTTTTTGATTCCGTGGGAAAAACCGTATTTATACAGGAAAACATACTCATGGATGCGTTCACCGGATTAAGCGGGTCAGGCCCGGCCTATATTTTTATCATTGTGGATGCCATGGCTGATGCCGGCGTAAAAATGGGGCTGTCCAGAAAAGATTCTCTGTTTCTATCCACTCAAACCGTGTTGGGTGCGGCACGTCTGCTTCTTGAAAGCCGGGAACACCCGGGCCAGCTCAAAGACAGAGTGGCCTCTCCAGGGGGAACTGCCATTGCCGGTATCCACACCCTGGAGCAGGGCGGGCTTCGCACGACCCTGATCAATGCCGTTGAAGCCGCCACCAAGCGGTCCATGGAACTGGGCGAGATGATGGTGAAGGATTTTATCAAAAACGCAGAAGATTGATTAAAAAGGAACCGGAGGATGGTAAGGAGGGTTCATCTTCCGGTTCCGGGAAAAAGGAAACTTAACGCAGGTGGTTACACATAGATGGCGGATTAGGCGTCAAGTTCCTTTCTAAGCCACTCTCTGACTTTTCCTTCGACGGCATAAACGCCTTTGTATTTGCCGATACCCTGCATGAATTCTGAGGCAACATCCTGGGGCAGATCAAAACTGCCAAGTTCTTCGGAATCAAACCCTTTTCTTCTGACAAGGGTCAGAATGGGGTTTTTTTTCCAGGTGTTGATAACAAAATAAACGGTTTCATTATTATTATCCCTGGAGTTATAGTAGCTCTGGGAACGCAAGGGCCCCCATTCCAGATGCAGGGCAATGGCTTCTTCAGGGGTCATTTCCCAGTCTACAGAATTTATCAGGTTATAGTTCTTTTTTATGTCGTTGAGTCTCATATAAGCCTCCTGTTTTTTGCAGTTAATCTCAAACTCTGTATATGTAAAAAGCAAATCTTGTGCCAATTTGTAAGCTTGTTGTTATGTTGTTTAATAATAGATAGTTATCTCTGTATGGAGATGGAGGTGCGAAATGACACATGCGAAATGATACAGAAAAGAGACAGCCTCTATGATACATTTTTGTATCTAAGAGGCTGTCTAAGGGGTCTAAAAATTAACGAGTGGTTGGGGTGTTATTTTTCAACCCAGGCATTTAAAGCTTTTTGGGCTGGCTCCGCAGACTGGACAGCGCCACTCTTCGGGCAGGTCTTCAAATTTTGTCCCTTTTTTAATTTTTCCTTTGCGATCACCCCTGTCCGGGTCATAAATGAATCCGCAATTGGTAACCTGACATTGGTACATATCCTTGGGGTCTGACATAGTTCCTCCTTTTAATTAAGGGTGCGGCCTGTTTCAGGATCGTTCTGTCTAAAGATGGTTTAAAAAATTCTGCAATATTCGATTCCAAAAGCAATAAACATGCCATATTTAAATACAATGTCGCAGAAGTTGGCATTGGATTATAGCTGTGTCTGGTTCATGAGCGCCATGCCGGCCAATCTGGCCTGCTGCTGCAACATAACATCCGCCAGCACAAGAGCGGCCATGCTCTCCACAATGGGCACGGCCCTGGCTGCCACACAGGGGTCATGTCTGCCCTTGGCCGCAAGTGTGGCCTGGCGGCCTTGGAAATCCACCGTTTCCTGGGCAAGCCCGATGGTGGCCGGGGGTTTAAACGCCACCCGGAACATAATGGGTTCTCCATTGGAGATTCCGCCCTGGATGCCGCCGCTGAAATTGGTTGTGGTGCCAAGCCGCCCATCTTTTACAACAAAGGGATCATTGTGCACTGAACCGCGCATTTGCGCCCCTGCAAAACCCGATCCGATCTCAAACCCCTTGGTGGCCGGAATGGAAAGCATGGCATGAGCCAGAAGTGCCTCAAGTTTATCAAATACAGGTTCGCCAAGGCCGGCCGGTACATTGGTGCAGACACATGAGACAACACCGCCAATGGAGTCCTTCTCTTCTTTGGCCTTCAGGACAAGCGCCTCCATTGCCTTGGCCGTATCCGTATCCGGACAGCGGATCATGCTGGTATCCACCATGGCCCGGGTAAGATTTAAGCCCTCTGTTTCCGGCGCCTTGATCTGCCCCACCTGGCTGACCCAGGCCACAATATTGATACCCAGTGCGGTTTTTAGCATTTTCTCGGCAATGGCCCCGGCGCAGACCCGGCCAATTGTCTCCCGGGCAGAAGCACGGCCGCCGCCGGAAGAGGCCCGGATACCATATTTTGACTGGTATGTGAAATCCGCATGGGAGGGCCTTGGCACATCTGCCATGGATTTATAATCTCCTGGGCGCTGGTCCTTATTGGGCACAAACAGGCTGATGGGCGTGCCAAGGGTAAGGCCGCGCTCCGTGCCGGACTGGATGGCGACCCGGTCCGACTCCTGCCTGTCCGTTGACAGGGCACTCTGGCCCGGTCGTCTGCGGTCGAGCTGGCACTGGATATCGGGCTCAGTCAAAGACATGCCGGGCAGGCACCCGTCCACAACCACGCCGACCCCGGGACAGTGGGATTCACCATAGGTTGACACGCGAAACAATTTTCCAAATGAACTTGACATGGATTTTTCCTTATATGTTTATTTTAATAAACCTGATCCTGGGAATCAATATACTTCTTCACCGTCCGCCGGTCCAGCCCGGCAATGCGGGCAACTGCCTCATAGGTGCCGTGTTTTTCATACAAGTTTGTGCAATAGTGGATGAGCAGGTCCTGGGCACTGAGACGCCCTTCTTGAATCTGCCGGGTTAACGAATCTGATTTGAACGCCGGTGTCTCATTGGTTTCATAGGCATTGCGCAGCACCACACGCCTGACACATTGTTCCAATTCCCGCACATTTCCCGGCCATGGATATGAAAGGGTCAGGCTTCCTTCAATATATTTAAGCACACGGGAGGCGATTTCCGGGGATGGCTGCCCCACAATACGGGTCACCGTGTGTGCCAGAAGATCCGAAAGCTCCTCCGGATCTTGTGCAATCCTTTTGTACAGGGGCGGTACCGTGATAATGTCGGAACATAGGCGATAGTAAAAATCATCCCTGAATATCTTCTTTTCCCGGATCTCCCGGATGCTGCGGTTTGTGGCGGCAATGATCCTGCCGTGAAAACGGTGTTTTTCATCGCTTCCCACGGGTGAATAGACCCGCTCCTGAAGCACATTGAGCAGTTTTATCTGAACATGGGTGGACAACTCGCCGATTTCATCCAGAAGAATAGATCCATTGGGGCTGCAACGGCTGAAAACCCCTTTGTGGTCCTTGATGGCCCCTGTAAATGCGCCGCGCACATGGCCGAACAGCTCGGATTCAATGATGGTTTCAGGAAACTGACTGATATTGAGCGTGGTAAAGGTATTCACAAAATTATGGGTGAACTTGTTTTCCTTTTCATCAAAAGGGATATAGCCGGAACGCCCCATGGCCAGGGCTGCGGTTCCCTTGCCCGTACCGGTTTCACCAAACAGCAGGGTGGAGAAATTTTCCATGCGGTCCCATAGATACTGGTCGTACATAAGGATGTCGTGGGTGAATACATTCTGCCACAGATCCCGTCGCAGCTGCTGCATACATTGGCTGCGTCCCACCAGATGCCGGAAAATAAAATAATAGGCCCGGCGAAACTGGTACGCCAGGGCAATGAAGCGTCTGCTCTCCTCAATACCGAATCCCCAACCGCGCAGAAGGGTCAGGGCCTCCGGAGCAAAATCCACGTCCAGGGACTCTTCAGCATTGTCAAGCTGACGTGTGATCAGGGTGTCGATCTGTTTTCTGAACAGATGAAAAAAGTGAAAGAGTAATGCAGACCGCAAAAAATACTGTTCTTCACCTTTGAACGCATCAAGATTGATCCTGCCTCGCTGTTCGAGCTGGGCCAGTCGATACCCCACGGCCTGGCACGCTTTAAGCACTCTGATTTCTTTGGGACTATCCGGAGAAACACCTGCAATTTCCGCTTCCCGCAGAACCCGCTCTCTGCCGAAGGGGTTTGCGGCACCGGCGTAATGAACGCATTTGAAAAAATTCAGTTCTTCGGGCTGAAAAGTGGTTACTTCTTTCATATTTCGATTGGATGGTTAAGTTGTTGTTCAATTATTGTATGACATGAATACAATTTTTGTACAATGATTTATGGCTGAAATTTTATTTTTAGACCAATAATATTTATTTTTATCATATATTCAGTGCGTTGTCATGATAGCGCAAAAGAGTGGCACGATCTTTGTTTGCATTTTGCCGGATAACATCGAAAAACAACAAGGAGAAGCCCTGTGCTTAATAGAATACTGACCACCCGTCTGCCCCTGCTGGCATATCATCCCCCAAAAACATATGACCTCGATTTCTTTAAAAATATCTGGCTGGCCGGTGCCATGCCTGTTCTCGATACTGAATTTATAGGCATGTCAAAGCTTTCTGATCTGATCGGGCAGCTTAAAAATCAAAATCTGCGCCACGGTATCCGTATTTATGCGGAGGATGAAGAGATATGGGATTATTTTGAACAGCACCCGGCAGATCTGCCTGAATGTGTCATTGTTGCCTACCATAACCCGGATTCACTCATCAAAAGACAAGCCGTAAGCGCTGAGATTTTGATGATGGAAATTTATGAATCCGGACTTGAAACCATCCTAAAAGGCATCAATCCCCATGGGATTATTTTAAAAGGCAGGGAAGCCGGCGGCAGAACCTCTTCCGCGTCAAGCTTCATGCTCAGCCAGTATTATGGCCAAAAAAGCGACTTGCCATACTTTGTCCACGGCGGCGTAGGGTTCCACACGGCACCGGGATTTTTTGCCGCAGGGGCTGCAGGCCTGGTTCTGGATGACCAGCTCTATCTGGCCGAAGACGCACCGGTTTCCGAGGCGTTTAAAGCGGTTCTTAAAAAAATGGAAGAGACCGACACCGTCGTTTTAGACGGCGGCGGCAATACACAACACCGGGTATTTGCCAAACCCGGGACAAAAATTGTCCAGGAGCTGATTAAAAAAATCAGCATTAAAAAAGCAGAGGGACAGAATCTGGATTTCATTAAAACTGAAATTGAACAAAACATGGCATCCCTGGACCAGGAGCATGACACCCCCATGCAGTCCCTGTTCTATCTTGGCCAGGACGCCTCCTTTGCCCGGCACTTTGCAAAGCGCGGCAGCCGGCTGGAACAGATGATCCGTGCCCTGTTTACTTCTGTGGGGGATGCCCTGAATGCTGTGGAGCAATTTGATCCCTTAACGGAACATACACCCCTGGCAAAAGCCCATGGCACCCGCTTTCCCATCACCCAGGGGCCCATGGCCAACATTTCCGACAACAAAGAATTTGCCAAGGCGGTTTACGACAACGGCGGTCTGCCCTTTTTTGCTTTGGGCAGCCTTCCCGTAGAGATTGCAGACCAAATTCTGCCGGAAAAATCAGATGACCTGCCCATATTTGGCGCCGGCATGATCGGCATCAAAGCTTTTAACCCCACCCTGGATCATCACCTGGAGCTGATCAAAAAAAAGAAAACCCCCTTTGCGCTTTTTGCCGGCGGCATCCCGTCGCAGATCAATGAATTGGAAGCCTGCGGCACCCGGGCATATCTTCACACCCCCATGCCCGGCGTTCTGAAAAACGCCTTTGAAAAAGGGACAAGGCGTTTTATCCTGGAAGGCAATGAAGCCGGCGGTCATATCGGCAGCCT
Organism: Desulfobacter postgatei 2ac9; assembly: GCF_000233695.2. NCBI lineage: Bacteria > Pseudomonadati > Thermodesulfobacteriota > Desulfobacteria > Desulfobacterales > Desulfobacteraceae > Desulfobacter > Desulfobacter postgatei. The sequence goes on from NZ_CM001488.1 coordinate 3,878,053, forward strand.
GTCCAGTATGGTGCTGTGGGAACTGAGCATTGAAACCCTGCTGGATTTGCCTTCGGACCAGCGGCCGGATGTAAGCGTCCTGTTTGCCGGGGGCATTATCAGCGCAGCCGGGTCCCATTTCATATCCGCCATGACTGCGCTTTTGGCAAAGGAAGGGGTAAAGATCGGCATTCAAATAGGCACAGCCTATCTGTTCACAAAGGAGATTGTTGAAACAGGCGCCTTAACATCCGTCTACCAGCAGGTGGTTCAGGAACATAAACGCACCACCATCATCGGCTCCACCGTGGGGCTTCCCTGTCGCACCGCCGACACGACTTTTGCCGGCCAGATCATGAAAAATGAGCATTGCCGCCTGGCAGATGACACCATGAACTTAGGCGAACGCAAAAGCGCCTTTGAAAAGGATAATTTAGGTTCACTTCTCATCAGCGCCAAAGGCAAAACCCCTGATTTCAATCATAAAAACGACGGTCAATGGATTTTGTACACCGAAGAAGAACAACGGTCAAACGGTAATTTCATGACCGGCGAAGGCCTTGGTTTTTTTGAAACCCAAACCACCATTGCCCGGATCCATGAGGAATTGTTCCTGAAAAAGGATGCGCTGATTGCCAGGCTTGATGCCCTTGAAGTCCTTTTCTCTGCCGACGGTCAGATCAACGATGAGATTGCCGTAGTGGGGATGGGGTGTGTATTTCCCGACGCCCATGACACAGATGCCTTCTGGCAGAATATCCTTGATAAAAAATACAGTATTTCCAAGGTACCTGACAATAGATGGGAAGAATCCCTCTACTACGACCCCGATCCAAAGGCCGAAAACAAGTCCTATACACAGATTGCCGGCCTGGTGAATGATTTTCAATTTGACAGCGAACGGTTCGGGTATACACCGGCCAAGGCATCCAAATTGTCCCGCAGCCAGCAGATGCTTTTGCATGCCGCTTACCAGGCAGTGGAAAACGCAAAACTTTTAGCCGATGACAACCGGCTTGCAACAAAAATACAGAACCGTACGGCGGTTGTTGTGGCCACATGTCTTGGCAATGAAATGGCATCTGATCTGCATTTTAAATATTTTTTTCCGGAAGTTAAAAATTACCTGCGCAGCACGCCTGAATTCAATGCCTTGTCCGAACCGGAGCAAAATAAAATCATTGACCGGCTACGCGTAAAAATGTCCCAGGGTTCGATTTACGAGCCTGTGCACGGTGTCACCTTGAACATGGAAGCGGCCCGCATTGCATATCATCTGGGCATTACCGGCATCAATTACGTCGTGGATGCCGCATGTGCCACATCCCTTGCGGCCATTGAGTGCGGGATTCATGAGCTTTTGAGCGGGGCCCATGACATGGTGATTGCAGGCGGTGTCAACACCAACCTGACGCCGGAATCATTTGTGGGATTCTGCAAAATGGGTACCCTGTCCGCCAACGGGTCATTTCCATTTGATGAACGCGCTGACGGATTTATCCTGGGCGAAGGGGCCGGCGTACTGGTCCTGAAACGTCTCAAAGACGCCATCCGGGAAAAAGACACCATCCTTGGTGTTATCAAGGGTATTGCCTCATCTTCCGACGGAAAAGGCAAGGGTATTGCAGCTCCGGATAAAGAGGGGCAGAAATTAGCATTTCAACGCTGTCATGAAAAAATAAAGTCAGAATTCTCCCCCGGCATGGTGCAGTTTATTGAAGCCCATGGAACCGGCACAAAAGTCGGGGATGCCGTGGAGATGGAGACCCTGCGCCAGGTGTATGACGCAGGCGCATCCATTGGGGTATCATCCATTAAATCCCAGATCGGTCATTTGCTCGGGGCTGCCGGCATGGCTGGCATGATAAAAACATTGCTGGCTCTAAACCATCAGATTCTGCCCCCTAACGGCTCATTTGAGAACATCTCTCCGAAAATCGACATCACGGATTCACCTCTGTTTGTCCTGGGAGATGCCAAACCCTGGGAAGCGCCGGTCAGTGGCCCGCGCATGGCAGCGGTAAGCGCCTACGGATTCGGGGGGATTAACTACCATGTCGTGGTCAGCGAGTTGAACGCGTCAGACACAACACTGTCCCGTGGAATATTTACGGATCTGGACCATGATCCCAATGATGACAGAATCGTTTTTTCCGGCATGGGTGTTGTTCTGCCAAAGGCCAAAAATAAAGAGGCGTTCTGGGATACCATGGTTTCGGGGCAAAAGGCTTACCAGCCCATGCCGTCCGATCGCATGGCCAATGCGTGCTATGCCGAAGAAGACGAAAACTCGGGCTTTCGCCTGCCCATGATGAAAAACGGCATTGTTGACGATTTTATGCTGGATCCGAAAACCTTTAAGATTCCGCCTTCAGCCATTACATACATGGACCGGGCCCAGTTGTTCGGCCTGGATGCCGCAGGCCAGGCCCTTGAACAAGCCCGCATGAATGACAAACTGACCGCCGGTAACAGGATCGGCGTCATCCTGGGTACAATTTCCGGGACCCGGAATGTTGAATCTATTATCAGCACCCGGACTCCGCTGCTCCAGCGCATGATCCGGTCCATCCCGGACGTGGATGCAAATACCCTTTCAGCCATTGCAGACCACGTGGGAGATCTTTTAGGCAAAAAGTATCCGCCCATGAACGGGGACAGCATCCCCGGGATGCTGTCAAACATTGTGTCTGCACGCATATCCAAACATTATAACATCCAGGGAACCAATTTTGTGGTGGATGCTTCATGTGCATCCGCCACCATGGCCTTGAACATGGCGGTTAAAAATTTGCGCGCAGGCAATCTCGATGCCGTACTCACCGGCGGGGTGGACACCAACCTGTATCCCGGGGTGCTGCTGGCATTCAAACGCCTGGGTATTCTGGCGGAAACCGAACCCAGCCTGTTTGACAATGATGCCAACGGATATGTCATGGGCGAGGGGGCGGCCTGCCTGGTCGTAACCACCTATAAATATGCCAAACAGAACGATATGCCGATTCTGGGTGAATTAAAATGCCTGAACATGGCGGCAAGCGCGCCTGAGCATTTGCTTTCTCCTTCTGAAAACAAATATGAAAAGGTGATCTCAAATGACACCGGGGTATTTAAAACCAGGAAACCCCATCTGGCATATCTGGATGTATTTGGTGTGTCCAATCCGTTCCTGGATCTGGTTGAAAAACAGGCCATTGAAAAAAGCCTGAACCATCCCGTGGGATACGGCAATATCAAAACCGAGTTCGGGTACTTTAAAGCAGCCAATCCCGCCGTAGTCATGGCAAGGCTTTTGATGATGTCGGAGAAAGGGGTTTTACTGCCCACCCACGGCTACAGGCCCCACTCGACACTCATAGAAAAGAACAGTCTGCTGCACCCGGTAAAAGAGATAACACCGCTGGCGGATGGCGCACTCTTAGGGGCTGATGTCAACGGTATCGGCGGCAACCACGGCCATGTGATCATTGGCCGGCTGCCCCGGTTCCTGCAGTCCAAAAAGGCTTACGCTTCTGTGGCGCAGGCCGCAGTCACCCCCGGGGTCTGGCCGGACAAGGCCCGGCCCCTGGCGGTCACAGCCCTGCTTTCGGGCCAGGGTGCGCAGTCTGCAGGCATGCTGAACGCCCTTTATCAGGCTGTTCCTGAAATAAAAGCCGTGATGGATCAGGGAGAAACCATCTTCCAGGCGCGTCGTGGAACATCCCTGCTGGAGCTCATGAACACCGGCGGTACTCCGTTAAACCAAACGGAAAACACCCAGCCCGCCATTTTTCTGTCCACGGCGGCCATCTATCATGCCTTAAGCCTTAAAGGTTTTGAGCCTGATTTTTATATCGGCCACAGTGTAGGGGAATACTCAGCCCTGTACTGTGCAGGCTTGATTGATTTCACCACAGCCATGAACCTTGTGATTTCCAGGGCTGATTTCATGGCCCGGGCATCAAAAGAAAACCCCGGCGGGATCATGGTGATTTTTGACGGGGAAAAAGCTGCCCAGGAGATGATTTTGGAATCCGGTGTTGACGATATCTGGCTGGTCAACAAAAACAGTGAAAAACAGACCGCCATTGCCGGAACAACAAAGGGCATAGACCTTTTTTGCGCCCATCTGAAAGATAAAGACATTTTCCATAAAAAACTGGCCTTGTCCGCAGCCTTCCACACCCCGTTGCTGGAATCTGCAGCAGCCAATATGGCCAAGATACTTGAATCGGTAAAATTTAATCTTAAAAATGCCCATAAAATCATCTCAAATCTGACTGCAAGACCTTATCCTGCAGATGAACAGATGATCCGGACCCACCTGGCGCGCCAGATCGTCTCCCCTGTGGAATTTGTAGAATCCGTAAAAGGCGTTCATGCCCAGGGCTGCAAACGGTTTATTGAAATCGGACCGGGCCGGCTGTTGTGCAACTTGTTGAAAAACATCTCCATTGAGGAACCCGAATCCATGCCCACGGCAGATGCCAAAAAAGGAGAACTTGAAAGTTTCAACCTGGCCGCAGAGCGGTTTGTCCCATCCAAGGCAAAAGAGATTGCCCAGGCAAACGAACCGGCTCCCCTGGAGCGGATGAACTTTGAACCTAAAGAGCTGAATAATAAGGATTTGAAAATCAAGGGCCTGAAAAAAACAGACGCCCCAAAAGAAGTAATGAACAAAGATATATCGTTCAACACCTTTTTAGAACAGAACAAAACTTTGGTTCAGGAAGCGCTTCAGCGTGAATATCAAGCGTTTCAGCAGAAAAATGCCTTGGCGGCCGTTGAAAATTTAGGCCTGTATACCGGTTCTGTATGTATCGCGGGTGTTTCCGTGGGCCTGCCCGGCAAAGGACATCAGATATTCAATGATAAAAATTTTGACCGTATTCTGGCCGGGAATAATTTCATTGAACCCCTGACCGAGGAAGAGAAACATAGAATCGTCGACATGAACATTACCCGGGTTTACAAGGAACCCAACGGCAATGCCCGGTTTGTGGATATTGTGCGCACGAAGGATGTGATCCAACTGGCCGGGAAACTCGGGTATTTTGATCTGTCTACGGAATACGGCATCAGCCGCAAGTTTGACCTTGTGGATGAACTGGCCATGGCCGCAGGACTTGAAGTCCTGAAAGACGCCAATATCCCCCTGGTCCAAGGGTATAAAAAAACCTCCACCGGCAGTCGCATCCCGGACGGACTGGTATTGCCCCAAGAGATGCAGGATACAACCGGCGTGATCATGACAGGTATTTTTCCTGGTTTTGAAACCCTGCTGCACCATCTCAATGCGTATTACTACAACAAGTTTTACGTCAAACCCTATGAAGAGCTGGAAAACATCTATTATCACCTGATGGAGAATCTGTCGGACAGGGATATGAAGGATGTGATCACGAACTGGTTTTTCAAGATACGTGAGCGACGCAAAGTATACGGCCAGTATAAATTTGAACGTAATATCCTCTTTGATATCGTCTCTTTAGGTGGCGCACATTTTGCCCAGCTTATCCGGGCAAAAGGACCCAATATTCATCTGAGCGGGGCGTGTGCATCCACCACCCAGGCCATTGGCGTGGCACAGGACTGGATTCGAAGCGCCCGGTGCGACAGAGTGATCGTCATCGGCGGAGAAGCGGCCACAAGTGAGGCTCAGATGCCGTGGGTGGGGTCAGGATTTCTGGCCATGGGCGCTGCCACCAGCAAGGAAGTGGTTTCAGACGCTGCCAAGCCCTTTGATGAGGACAGAAACGGCACAATTTTAGGTTCCGGTGCAGTAGGGATCGTTGTGGAACGGGAAGACACCCTGAAACGCAGGGGGTTGAACGGCCAGGCCCGGATCTTGGGCTCTTATATCGGAAACAGCGCATTCCATCCCTCCCGTATTGATGTGGGCCACCTTTCCGGTGAACTCAATAAATTCGTAGGCCAGGTGGAAAGGCAAAACGGCATATCCCGCAGGGATATGGCCGGGCAACTGGTATTTATGTCCCACGAGACCTTTACGCCGGCCCGGGGCGGCAGTGCCTCGGCTGAAGTGGAGGCGTTGAAATCCGCGTTCCCAGATGATTACAGGCAGATCACAATCACCAACACCAAGGGATATACAGGTCACACCCTGGGCGCGGGCGTTGAGGATGCCATACTGGTGAAAGGCCTGCAGAAAAAGAAGTTTCCGCCTGTGGCCAACCTGGATCATGTGCCTGCCGAATTTTCAGATTTGAACTTTACACAGTCCGGGAATGGCGATTACCGCTTTGGGCTGCATTTCAGCGCCGGGTTCGGATCCCATTTTGCCTTTTTAATGGTAGACCGGCTTGAGGAAGCCGGCGTGGAGAATAATCCGGCCTACCATGCGTGGCTGACCCGGATCACCGGCAGCACAGAACCCATGCTGGGCGTCACAAATAAAACCCTGTGCGTTTTCCCCAAGGATCAACGCACAGGGGCAATGGCCCAGGGAAAGATAGAGGATAAAGGCAGTGGGGCGGCCAAACCTGCTGCCCCTGAAGTCGGGAGATCAAAGGGGCACGATGAACCCGAACAACGGGTATCTGTCCAGGTGGAACACTCCCCAAAAGTTGTGGTGAAATCAGCGGCCACAGATGTTTTAGCTCAAATCACCGACCTGATCGCCAACCAGACCGGGTATACCCATGACATGCTGGAACCGGACCTTGATCTGGAAGCGGATCTGGGCATTGACACGGTCAAGCAGGTGGAGACCTTCGGTAAAATCACCAAATCCTTCGGCCTGACCGTGCCCGAAGATATCAGCCTTTCGGAATTGAATACCATACGCAAAATTGCCGAGTACATCGGCAGCCGTATTCAGACGGCGGATACCCCGGCACAGCCTGACGCCGGTACAGTTGTTCAGACACCAAAGCCTGGTTCCGGCAGCGGCCCGGACGTCATGAAGGAGATCACCGCCCTGATTGCTGAGCAGACCGGTTACACCCTGGATATGCTGGAACCGGACCTTGATCTGGAAGCGGATCTGGGCATTGACACGGTCAAGCAGGTGGAGACCTTCGGTAAAATCACCAAGTCCTTTGGCCTGACCGTGCCCGAAGATATCAGCCTTTCGGAATTGAATACCATACGCAAAATTGCCGAGTACATCGGCAGCCGTATTCAGACGGTGGATACCCCGGCACAGCCTGACGCCGGTACAGCTGTCCAGACACCGAAGCCTGGTTCCGGCAGCGGTCCGGACATTATTGATGATATCACTGCCCTGATCGCCGAGCAGACCGGTTATACCAAGGATATGCTGGAAGCGGATCTGGATCTGGAGGCGGATCTGGGCATTGACACGGTCAAGCAGGTGGAGACCTTCGGCAAGATTACAAAAGCATACGGCCTGTCTGTTCCCGAGGATATCAATCTTTCTGAATTGAACACCATCAGGAAAATCAGTGAATATATACAGTCCCAACTGACTGGGGATCAAAACCACAATGCAAAGAACCCACCGACGTCTGCAGCCCCGGGCCGTCAAGTACCTGAAACCGGTCATTCCGGGCAGGCAAGCCGGTCTCCCATGCAATCGGATCAACCGGGAATTCAACGATATACCTTTGGATTGCGCAAGCTGTCCAGCCCTCTCCCCGGCAATCTTGATTTTGAGGGGCAGACCTATTTGATCACCATGGACAAACAAGGCTTTGGTCGGGCTGTGGCGGATCTTATCACAGAAAACAAAGGGCATGTAATCTGTGTGGGTAACAGTGAACACGATGATTACACCGTTGATTTAAACAGGCTTGAAGGGGCCGAAGATCTCATCTCCAGAATCAAGGCGGAACATGACGGTCTTTCCGGGATCTTTTTCCTTCATCCCCTGGATTTTGCCATGGATTCAGGTGAAAATTTGGCGGCAGAGAGTGCCTGCGTCAAATTTTTATTTCTGTTGTGCAAGGCATTCGGCAGCGGGCTGGATCAATCTTGTGGCCGTATAGCTGCCGTATCGGTCCAGTCCGCCCTGGCCCGTTTCAAGGAACCTGCACCGGATCGGATTTTTCCTGTTTTCAGCGGCATTTCAGGCCTGCTGAAAACCGTATCCAAGGAGTACCCGGGAACAGGGGTGAAACTGGTCGAGTTCATCGATAAAAAAGAGATTGCCGATATAACCCAAGCCGCTTCTGTCTTCATGGACGAAGTTTTCAGCATCAGCACCCGCCTGGAGGTGGGCATTGAAAAGGGGTTAAGATTCGGTATCCGTGCAAAGACCGGCAGTTTGGCAGCATCACAGCCCCAGGGCCAAGGAGCCGCCGTCATCAAGGACAACGACACCCTGCTGGTCACAGGCGGTGCTGCGGGTATCACCTATGAACTGCTCAAGGCGGTTATACGTCCGGACATGCACCTGGTTATTTTAGGACGCAGCCGGGTGGAAGAGGAATTGGAAATTCCTGTGACCGATGCCATGGATGACACACAAATCATGGCCGCACTTAAAACCATACACCCGAACGCCAAACCCGTGGAGCTGAAAAACAGAACAGCCGGATTGCGGCGGATTCTTACGGCCCGGGGAAATCTGGCCCAACTGCGTGCCAACGCAAAGGTGGTGGATTACCATGCCGTGGATGTCACCGACCCCGAGGCCGTTCTAAAGGCGACAAGCCGGTACGATCGTATAGACGGGGTTATTCATGCTGCAGGTGTGGATAGAAGTATTATGATTGAAAAAAAATCCATGGATGATTTCAATCTGGTTTTTGACACCAAGGTCAAGGGGATAGCCAATGTGCTGGCAGCCATTGAAAATAAAAACTGCCGGTATATCATCGGTTTTTCATCCATCACGGCCAGATTCGGTAATGAGGCCCAGTCTGACTACACCGCAGGAAACGACATGATGGGGGCCATGATACAGGCAAGTGCCCTGAAAACACCGGAACTGACCTATAAAGTGTTTGACTGGACCGCATGGGCTGAAATCGGGATGGCCGCCCAAGGGACGATTGAAGCTGTGCTCAAGGAAAAAGGCATTGCCTTTCTTCCGGTGAACCAAGGGGTCCGTTTTTTCCAGGAAGAGCTGCAAAATCCGATCAGCACTGAAATTCTGATTGGTGCGCCTCCTGAAAACAATCCAGCCGCATTTGACCCGGACGGCCTGCTTGCCATAGGTCCCTTCCTGGACACCGTGGAAAAGGATTCCACCCCGAACCGGCTGAAATTTAAACGCCTTCTGGAAGCGGACAGGGATCTTTTCCTTTTCGACCATGCCAGAAAAGGTGTGCCGCTGTTTTTAGGGGCAACCGGTCTGGAAACGATGGCTGAAGCGGCTATGGAATGCAGCGGATCCCAAGGACGCATCCTTGAGGTCAGTGATTTTAAAATTCCCTATGGTATCAAATTGTTAAAGAATCGCCCCAAAGAGATTGAAATTTTTGCTGAAAAAAATGACGACGGCGTAATAACAACCGAGATCCACTCCGTCTTCACCCCCCCGGGAGGCAAAGCCCCTGTCCAGGATACCCTGCATTACCAGGGCAAATTTAAAATCGGGACGGATTCGCCCGCGCTGGATGACATATCCATCCCGGCGCTGTCGGAATTTAAGGTCGATGCCGACTGGCAGGAACAGATCTACCACCCGGAGCGCCTGTTCATGGACGGGCTGTTCCGCTCCGTGGATCAGTTGGCGGCCCTGGATGAGGATAGCCTGGTCACAGTGGTTCAATGGCGGCCCGGACGCGAATTTTTTAAAGGCCGGACCTATCCTGAATTTGCCACCCCTGTTGTGATCATGGATGCTGTATTCCAAACCGGCGGCATACTGGAGTTTTTCACCAGTGCTGACGTGATGCTGCCCTATGCCATCGGCAAGGTTTCCTTTGCAGGGGCGGTTCTACCGGAGACGCCGTATTTCTGCGTGACCCGGCGTATGGCCCAGGACAGTGACACCAAAACCTATCATATGCAGCTGGCAGATACTTCGGGCCGTGTGATCATAGATATTAAGGATTTTCAAATGGTCCGGGTGGATCACCTCACCGAAGAGAACCGTCCCGCTATGCCCATGCTGGTGGATATGGCAACAGCCTGATGGTCGGTTAGATGCAACGCATGAGTCTGCTGTTCCGGGAACAGGGCATTGATTTTTGTCTTGTCCACATTCCGGCAATGCTCGATGCGTTATTACCCCAAACAGTCGGGCCTGGTTACCAGACCAGGCCCGGCTGCCGATTCAGTCCGGATCAGTTTGCACAGCCTGTGCTTTCCCCGGCTGAACTCAATGGCCTAAATCAATTGTTTGCCCTGAAAAAGCAGGTGGAACGACTGGCCGGACGATGGGCGGTAAAAAACCTTGTCATGCAGGAGACAGGCTTGTCCCCGGATGCAATTGAGATACATAATGACGCATCCGGGGCACCGGTCCTGGTATCATCTTTTGATTATGCCATATCCATTACGCATTCAGGGGATTACGCTTTGGCAGCTCTGTGCGGAGACGTCAATGCCATCGGTGTTGATATGGAGGCCATAAGCCCCGTGGATATCCCGGCCCTTTTACACGCCGGATTTTCCGAAAAAGAGCGAAACGCATACGCCGGGGCTGACCTTGAAACCATCCTGAAAATCTGGACCATCAAAGAAGCCTTGCTCAAATACCGGCGAACCGGTTTAAAAACCCCTGTAAAAAAAATCGAATGGCTGGATGAAACACTGTATGAAAATCATCTCCCCATTGATAACGTTCTCGTAAAATCCTTCCAACTGGATAAAGTAATTTTCTCGGTGGTCTTTCCATCGGTATCCACAACCCATTCACCGGCATGATAATCAATGGATTAGGGGTTACACAGCCCCAGGACATTGACACCACAGGTTTTTGAAAATAACAGCCATGGGTTGAGCCTGGGTGTTGATAGACCAGGGTCAGCCCATGGCTGTTATTTGAATTTCCGGTATAGAAAAATGGGCGGTTGATATTCTCTGCTACTGAAAATAATCTATGTATTTTAAAATGTTACTTGACACTGAGTTCTACTTTGAATAGATAAATATGTATTCATTTTGAAATTTTGTGACAACTATCGTTTACATCTGGACAGCTTTAAATAACCTGCCTTCAACAGACGATGTAATCAAAAATTACAACGACTCAATAATAATGGCCCCGATAAATGAGTTTATCGGTAACATCCTCAAGAAACTTATCCTTCTCGCAGGATAATGATGCGACAGGATGCCTGCTCCCAGGCATTGTAACCAGAAGGATTGCGAAACGACATTGGGAAAAGGGGACACTTCAATGAAAAATATAGGAGACAGGAAACTTAATCTGATCAGTTTTGCCAATCCAATTGCAGGTACTGGCTTGCTAAATCAGATTGCTAGACTCGATTATGATGTTAACTTGATCAAATCTCTCAATGAGATGAACAGGTGTAAGAACAGGGAATTGCCAGCCACCAACCCAATGGTAATATTCCTTGGAGATAATAATAATCCGGAGCCTTTATTTGTTGATTCATTGCAGTCAAATCATGAATTCCCATCCCTTGCTGTATTGGAAGCCAAAACGCCCACATGGAATGACAAAATACTTGATTTGTGCAATGATTTTCTCATATGGCCTTGCAGTGATCGAGAGCTTACCCATCGTCTTGATCGCATGATATCATTATCGGACCAGCAAGAGCTTGAAATTGATGAAGACCTGACAGATACTTTTTCCAGGCACGGTCTTTTGGGACGATCGCCATCGTTTGTCAAAGTATTGAGATCCATACAGCAAATTCTCAATCATGATGTGACTGTTCTAATTGATGGTGCGACCGGCACTGGCAAGGAATTGGTGGCTCGCGTGCTTCATTACTGTGGTCCGAGAAAGGGGTGTCCCTTTGTGCCGGTCAATTGCGGCTCTATTCCGGACAGTTTATTTGAAAATGAATTTTTTGGTCACGCGCGAGGCGCGTTCACCGATGCCAAATCTGCCAGTGAAGGTCTGATCGAACAAGCTCAGGAAGGAACGCTATTTTTAGATGAGATTGAAGCGCTATCCGCAAAAGGGCAGGTCTCTCTATTGAGATTTCTTCAAAGCCATGAATATCGCCCCCTTGGCAGCAAGCAGATCAAGCGTGCCGACGTTCGTATTATCGCCGCAACAAATACAAACTTGAATAAGTTGGTCGATACCCAAAAGTTTCGCAGGGACCTATGGTATCGACTGAACATTGTTCAACTCGGTTTACCCTCCCTTTGCGAACGGGAAGAAGACATCGAACTCTTGGCCAATCATTTTCTCCAAGTCTTTACCAAGCAGTACAATCTAGAAAAAAAGACACTGCATCCGTCAACCATCTTTCATTTGTACCGCCATCATTGGCCGGGAAACATCCGCGAGTTGGAGAATTTCATTCACCGCAGTGTGCTGATGGCGAATAATCACTCCCAAATTGTAGCTGACCCAAGTAGTTGGGATTCATCTCCGGAAGTACCTGACGTATCTCTGCGTTTCAGGCAAGCCAAAGCGGAAATGATTTCAAGATTTGAGCGAGCCTATCTCATGTCGCTAATGGAAGAGACTCAAGGAAATGTCAGCAAGGCGGCAAAATTATCCGGCAAGGAACGGCGCGCCCTCGGGAAGCTGCTGAAGAAACACGGCATTGACCGGAAGTACTACTTGACTGGTTGAAGCGCTGCCAGTTGCTGCTCGGCCTTTTTACGGCGAAGCGATTGTTCCGGCTCCAGGTCGAGGACCTTTGAGAAGGCCTCTATTGCCGCATCCCTATTGCCCTGTTTTGCCTCGACAACCCCCAGATTGAACAGCAGCGTGGGTGTTGACGGGGCCAAGTCCAGGGCGCGTCGAAGCAGGGTGTGGGCCTCGTCCGGATCAGCGAGCTCGGCGCAAATCATGGCGAGATTGCTGATGGCCGGAATATAATCCGGTCGCTTGGCGACCACCTTGGCGAGCAGGGGCTTTGCCCGATCCGGCTTTTTCTTGGTGACCCAGACAAGGGCCAGGTTATAGAGCCCCAAGGGATGCTCCGGTTCTATCTCTAATGCCCGCTCCAGCACCGCCAGGGCGCGATCGGCTTGTCGTTTGCGAAGGTAAAGCTGGCCGAGGTTCACCAGGGCGTCCGCGTTTGCGCCGGACTGCTTTATCGCCAAATGGTAATAGGTTTCGGCCTGGTCCAGCATGCCGAGGGCGTTGTAGGCCACGGCCAGGTTGTAGAGGGCTTCTGGATGCCTGGGATGGTTTCGAAGGTGGTTTTTGTACGTATCGACCGCCGCGCCCCAATTTCCACGGCTCTGATACAGCACGCCGAGATTGAAACTGGCGGAATGATGGCTGGGATTGTACCGAATCGCCGTTTCGAATGCGCGCTGGGCGCGCTCATGTTGTTCCAGCTGGAAATAAGCCAGGCCGAGGTTATTGTAGGCATCCTCATTTTCAGGTACAACGCCAATGGCGCGTTGGAGGAGCAGCACCGCCTCTTCGAATGCACCGGTTTCAATTAGCAGAAATCCGAGGTTGTTGAGCGCCGAGACGTGGTTTCGATCGACGTGGAGCGCGCGGCGGTATTCATGTTCGGCGGCTCGGCGGTTTCCTTGCATGTGAAGCTGCACCGCACGGTTATTGTGACGGGCCGCTGCTTCTCTTTTTAGATATTCGTCTGTCATTCTGTATCCTTGTGCAATCATAAAAATGTAACGACTCTCTATCAGTCAGAATCGTCTTCAGAGTATGCCTGCTGGCTAAGGTAGTTCCATCTCGTCCTGTTCGACTTTCCGGCTTTGACATCGTCAACAGATTCGACCGGGGTCCTGGTTTTAGAGTTGTGCCTTCGGGGATCACTCATGGTAGAAGAGCGACTCCCGCCTTTGACTTTGAGGAAATCACCGGAGCCGGGCTCGGTGAACCTTTGTTCGATTTCTGTCGGAGCTTTCTTCGCCGATTCAGGATCATACGACTCGATGATGGTTTGCTGTTTTGTGCCCACAGGCTTTCGTTTTGTGTTTAAACGCCTCGAAGTGCATTTGAAACGGGAATTAACCCAATAGTAGTTTGGATGAGCGGGATTGGTCGTTTTCGGATTTGGGTTCCCGGTCTTTCCCTTATTTACATTTTGAACTTCAACGGTATACTCAAGCACATATCCCGCAGAGATATCTCTTTTTATGTATGATTCGGCCCACGCCCGATGATGGCTGTTGGCTTGTCGAGTGATCGGGAAAAGGTTATGTTGTGTGGCCGGTCCGCCGACGTTAGCATTGAGTAAATGCCCTCGAATGTAGTAACCGCCACCGGGAAGTCGATTCATTATCCCACTGTGGGTTGTGCTGGTACTTGCTTCGGCGCCCACGGCATGGTCCTTTGCCAAGGGACTCGCTGTCATTTTCTTTCCGACAATGTCTGACTCGCCTCCGATTTTTAGAGGCTGGCCTGTCCATTTGACCTCGGTCTTTATCGGATCGTCACTGCCCACAACCGTTGCCCCGCTGCCCACCATGATCGAGAGATTGCCCATGGTCAGGATACGGGCTCTTGGATTGATCTCCATCTCTACGGAAGCGTTCGAAGTTCCCATATGGTCTAGCTCCAATTTCTTCAGTCCATATTTGGATTTAATGGGACCGAATCTATGGGCGAGCGCTTTGGTATCCTTGCTGCTCCGCATCAGCGCCTCGACATCTTTCTTTGCTGCATCGAGCTTGTCCTTGGGGGTGAGTTCCTTGCTTTTGTCTTTGCTTGACTTCAGCTTATCCTTGGCCGCCTTATCGATCATCTTATCGAGGCCGGGCTTACGTTGTCCGCCCTTTTCCTTGATAGGACGCTTGGCGTCCGCGTCCTTTCCGGTGGGTTTCTGCTTCCGGGACGGCTTGGGCGGGGCCTTGGGTGTTGCCTTGCCCTTGGGCGCCACCTCGCTGCCGCCTTTGTCGCCGGACTTGCCTTTCCCCTTGTTTCGACCAGACCAGTTGGCGCGGTTCTTGAGCGCGTCTCTCGCACCCGAGCCCTTGGGGCCATCCTTGGGCATGGCATCCTGGATGAGGCGTTCGGCATCGATATTGTCGGTCTTGAAGTCGAGGGTCGGCGGTTCGGGCTGGCCAAACGTGTAGCTCATGTTGGCCTGAATGGCCAGGGTAGGTCCCACGTCCCAGACCCACTCGGCCAGCTGCCAGGTATTCTCCCAGACCGTAATCCAGAGGGCCTCCACTTCGGCCCAGGCCTGCAGCCCCAGCTTGAGCTTTGCCGCCGCGGCCATAGTGGCCGTTCCATTGATGGTGTAGTTGCCATTCGCATAAGAGAGCACCGGAAGGACCGAGACTGCGCCGTAGATGCCGGCTGTTCCCACCGCTTCGATGCCGCCGGTGAGGGAGCCGATGAGCACGTCAAGCCCCAGGCCCGCGCCGAACGCTATGTACGCCTCCACATAGGCGGGAATGTAAAGCTCGCCGCTGATGTCGAATGTGGGTGCATCACCGCCCACCGTATACTCACCCTGCACCGTGATGTCTCGAAGTTGCCCCGGTCCAATGCCGGCCCTTACTCCAGCACGCATGCGAATTACTGCCACCAGGATGGCCCAAAGTGGAATATTACGGCTCATACTGAAGAGCTCTCGATCCATCTTCTTCTGAGGAAACAGTTCCAGCGGCTCGGTCACCCGGATGGCCCCTTTGAGGGTCGTGGTGCCGTCTTCCTTGATTTTTACGCCGAGGGTGCCTTGCAGAAAGCTGGTGAGCTGAGCGGTTACATCACCGCCACCGTAAACGGCCAGCCCCCCATTGACTTTTTCGGCCACACCCAGCAAGACATCTCCCTTGAGTTTGCCGTTGTCCCGCTCATAGGCGATCTTCTGTTCACCCTTCCATCGCTTATCCTTGTACCAGACATGAAGGTTGCCGCTGAGACCGGCCAGTTTTTCACTGGCAATCGGGATCTCCACATCACCTTCCAGCGCTCCGTTGACATAGTTGACCTGGGCGTTTACGTCCTGTAACCCGGGTATGCTGAGCTGCACGTCCGCGCCCATGCCGAAGCTGCCGGCTTCATCGTAGCTCGCCTTCAGGTTTCCCCGCGCTACACTGCCGAGCGCTACGGCCATGCTGCCGCCAAATCCCATCTGGCCCTTATCGTTTACCCGGCCGGTGATGGATCCGCTCTGGACCAACCCCCCCGGGATATTCTGGGCGCTCACGGTGAGCGAGCCGAACAGCTTGTTCCGACGGTAGCCGAAGGTGCCGGTGAGTGGATCAATGGCCGGAACCTTTAAGGTGAAGGTACCGGTCCCGTCCACCACCCCTTTTCGAATGGTCCCGGTCAGACCGGCTTCGCCGAACTGCTTGTAGCGAATGAGAAGGTTGTTGACGCCGCCCGAGAGATCACCGTTGATCATGGTTAAATTCAAATCGCCGGACGGTATCTCGATGCCGGGGAGAGACGGAACGATCTTGGCGGCCGGCACGGTGACCTCGGCCTTGAGACTCCCCTCTTCGATAGACATCGCCGCCCCTGCGCCTTTAAGCATATCCTGGGTAATATCGACCTGGCCGCTGCCCTTGGGAACGCCGTCAACAAAAGAGGCGTCGAACTTACCTTTGGCCAGCCCTGCATATTCGAGATTGGCATGCACCGATCCCTTGAGTTTACCCGCTGAGATTTCTACCTCTCCGCCACCGTCCACGCGAAGATTGGGCAGACCCGGAGGCTTCAACTTGTCTGCGCTCAAGCTGACGTTTCCGGTGAACTGATGGTCGTTGCCCACAGACAACGTAATTTCGGGGTTGTTGAGCGCGGCAATGGGCACCCGTGTCTTGGTCGACAAGGTGGCGACACCGTCCTTGTCGGTTCGAATACGCAGTCCTCGCCGGGGATTGGTGACGAACGGGACTGTGACATCGGCCATCAGCTCCCCTTTTTTCGTTCCAGGCCAGTACAAAAATTTGTTGAGACGCAGGCCGGGCACGCTCGCCGGAGCGTCGGCCAGATCGACGACAATCTGCTGCCGCCTCGCCTCCAGCTTGCTCTTTTCAATCCGCACATCATTGCCCAGCTTGATCACCAGATCGCCGTTTTCGGCCGGTCCTGCGGACGCGCCGACGGTTTCTCCCCCAGCTTGAACCGGTGTCGCTTCGGTGCGCAGAAGGCCGGTTACATCCTGGTCCTCTTTCAACGGATGCTTGACAGGCTCGCCCTTCATTACGGCGGTTGCAGCGGATTCGGCCTCCTGCTCCGCGGGATCATCGGGCGTACTCACCCCCATCTTTGCCTTGGGGAGCGCGGGCGCGCTGCGCTGCTGAACGGTATGAGCCAGCTCGTGGGCCAACAGATGTTTTCCCTGAGCGGTCTCGGGTTGATAGCCCCCTCGGCCGAAATAGAGATCCCGTCCGGCTGTGTAAGCCTTTGCCCCCAACCTCTCTGCGGTGCGTTCCGTATCGGTATCCGAGTGAACCCGTACTCCGCCAAAATCCTCGCCAAAACCGGACTCCATCTCGGCGCGGGTGGATTGACCCAGGGGCTGTCCCAGTCCCCGGCTCTTCTCGATATGAGTGGAGACCGATTCCGGCACCTCCCGTGGTTCGCGCGGTTTGGCGGATTGGAGCAATAATGCTGTATTGCGGTTCCCCACCCGACGCTGGAGCGTTTTTGCCAACTTGCCGCGGGAGATCTGATGGCGGTTTGGCTGTACCCCCGGATCGGTCAACAGGGAGACCATCCGAGTCGACGGCATCTTGTCGATGATGCCCGAACGCCGGCCCGGCGTCCTCTCGTTCACCTCTCTTTGCCCCGTCGCAACAGATGCGTACTTCGGTTCCGTCGACTCGACGCTTTTCTGGGAAGCCGTCTCAGCGATATTGGTTTTTGTCATTTCTGCCATTTTGCTTCAGCTCAGAGATCCGACCGCTATCCGCGCCGGCGGATCTACTTCATCGTCACACACCTCAGGCGTTACAAAGAACTCCCGCAATGCGTCCTGTATACGTGTCGCCGCCTGGGCGACTAATGGAGCGGTCTTTTCATCCGGCTCCATCAATGGCGAAGCGGCAAACGCATTGTGGTGGGCCACCCAAGCCGCAGAAATCGTCTTTGCATCCGCGTTGCCGCCACGCCGCGCGATGGCGCGGTAGGCGTTGAGCAGAAAGCTGTAGTACTCCGAAATGGCGAACACCGTACCTACCGGCGCCGCGGCAACGCGTTCGTTCCAGAGAAAAACCACATAGTAATACACATCCTGGGCCATCTGAAACAGATTGAGCCGTTCCCGCCATCCACCGACATTCATCCGGGACAACTTCCATGCGCCGGTGGGACAGAGTACATCCTCCCGGATGGCCACCATGTCTCCGTCCAGATAGGCCGGATAGGTCTGGCACACGTACGGGCGACAGGCGTGGATGCCGCAACGCCCCGGTCCGCCGAGGGGCATCAAAAAGACGCAGTCCCGCTTCTCCTCCTGCCCCTCAACTTTGTCCAGGGCGATGTCATACCGCGTGTCGCTCTGGTCCAGACAAAACGTGCCCGGGCTGACCCTGTCCGTCTGAAAACAGAGGAGATAGTCCTCGGGCGGAATGCCGAGGCCGGATGTAATATTCCATACGTCGCAGCCGATGACCGACACCGTGTACTCGGCGCAGCAGCGGGCGCTGCAGACCGAGCACGCGGTGGCCGTGCTGCTCATACCGGGAGAGACCCCGGAGACCACTTTAAGTCGCAAACTGGGTGACATAGCGATTCTCCAAATAAGTGCAGAATTGTTCGAACGAGAACCATGAATCCGCTGAGCTTTTTCCAACTCGCTCGTTCCAGTCCCGGAGGATGGCGTCATAGTCATCGAGCCGCTCCTTGGCGGACTGTTCCAGTGCCCGCTCCAGGTCCACATCCAGCTCGAGAATGGACCAGGTCCGCCAACAGGCGTTCGGATTATTGATCACCCGCATGAGGCCGTCCTTGAAATAGCCCGGATACTGGCGACACACCAGGGGGCTCAGATCGCCGAGACCGCAGCGGTGGATGCCGGTGTTGGTCCTCACCAGGAATACGCACGCGCCGAGCCGTTGCGCATCGGTACTCTTGGCCAACACCAGCTCGTACCGCTCGCCGCTGTGATCAAGGATGAAGGCGTGCTCTGCATCCGCTTCCGCATAGGTGAACCCCACAAACTGACTCGGCCGGATATCGAGCGCCGAGGCGATGCGCCACAGATCGAAGCCGGTGATGCTCACCCGGTAGTGGTAGCAACAGGTGCGCGATATACAGCCGTTGCAGATGGCTTCCTTGGTTTGCAGTGCCGTGTCCATGATCATCTCCTATGCGGTCTTTAGCTTGCGGATGATGAAAATCACGATGACGGCGATGATCACGAGGATAACCCACCATAGTGGTTGTATGGTTGTTTGCGGGACGATTTTCTTGGTGAATTCTACCCCTGCAAAATTCAGAGTGATTGTTTGTTCTTTGTTTTTAGGAATCTTGATCTTTTGCGTATAGGTGCCGTCTAGATTGTCCTGAAGGGGTTCAACTGCATTAAGCGCGTTCATGGATGAGAAGTCAAAGTACCTAGCGGTATCCGGCCGCGGTAGATTTTTGTATTGATCCATTAATTGATAGTGGACTTGATAGTAATCAAGTCCTTCAACAGTCTCTAAGTAGGCAACAGAGATATTCGAGTCCTTTACAGAAGGTCGAAGCTTGATATAGTGGTCCAATCGTTTCTCTCTCTGGAAATTGTAGTCCTGCGCAGCCTTGCCATTTGCCTTGATCAAAAAAGTATGGAGTCCTGTCTTAGTCAGCGGACTTGACACATATGTATAGATACCGTCGTTGGCGGCATTATCACCGTGGGTGCCGTCATCATAAAACCGCTGTGCCGTATCGTTCATAACAACTAACGGCGGCTCGATTTTTTTTACTTCAGAGAGGATGTAAGCTTTCTGACTGTGCATCCTAAGGCCTGCATCATTGAGTTTATACTTCTTTCGAAGTATTTCGAACTCACCGGGGTCAATCGTATTTGAATTGAACCAATTTCCTATGCTGACTGTCGGCTTGGCGGAATTCAGTTCCACGTCAGCGCCGACAACGGGCTTTCCACGATCGGTCAGCTTCGCTTCAATACGAATGCTGTCTCCTGTGAAGTACTGTTTTTTGTCAAACATCACATCCATTGTCAAGTCAGACAGAATTAGTGTGCTATATGAAAATTCGGATCCGTTTTCCCGGAGGACTGCGTTTTCCCCGGTTTGATGTTGGACCTTTAGTTTCCATTCTCCTACCTTCCCTGGTTGTCTCAAGTAATCTTTATGAACTGAATAGACGGAGGAGAAGCTCCCTTCTCGATTGAAAACATAATCTGTTTCTCTCGCCACGTCCGGTGTTATCTCTGTGCCATCAGGTGCTATAATGCTCACCGCGAACAGATTTGGCGTCCCTCTTTCCCAACTGACAACGAAATCTATTCGTCTATCAGACGTGCCGACCGGAAGCGGTATCTCTTTTATGTCACCCGGCTCAACAGAAACCGTTGGATCTCCTGATGTTTCTGTCCCAAAGGCGATATCCAATACTTTAGTATATATGCTTGCAAGATCAGCAGGAATAGACTCACCTGATCCCGCACCGAAAACAACAAACTCTCCATTTGTTTGCTCCTGAATATCTTCCATCAGCTCGTGATCCACATAGGCGCCATTTTCCCCAAAGGCTACCGAAAATACCGGAATTCCTTTGTCAACGATGCTCGTCAATACACCTGTATCCCGGGGGTCTTGCCCAGAAGGCTCGGCGTATCCGTCGCTCATGAGCAGTATGACCCCATCATTGGAGTCTCCAAAGAGTGTAAGACATTGATTCAATCCATCTGAAATGCGAGTACCGGTACCACCTGTTGACGGGCCGGTGCCCCCTGAATAGGGTATTCCCAATGCGCCTTTCATCGCGTTGATATGTGAACCGTTAATTGGGTTTAGCCCATATTCGACCTCCACTGCTGGAGGACCGCCACCGAAACGTACTGCTCCAACGCGAACCGCGCCAATCGTTCCAGGCGAAACGCCGATCTCAAGATCGTCTAGAAACGGTTCCAACGCGTTCCTCGCTTGGGCTATCCGACTGGATTCCAATGCATCAGAACACGGCCACGGCTCATCGTAAGCGCAACTCATACTTCCAGAGTAGTCCAACGCTAGGATGATGCGACGTGTTGTGCCCGTTCCGTTCAGAATTACATCAAGAACGGGCGTATCCGGGTCATTGGTAGTCAGGTGGAGTGTATCGGTTTTGGCCGATGCATCAACGGGATTGAAGGAAATATCGATATCGGTGCTTGAAACACCCGTTACCGGCGATCCCACCGAACTGGAAATAGAGAAGCCTCTATCTCCGTATTCCAGCGCAACCGCCAGTGTCATATCTTGGGCAAATCGATTATGAACCGTAATTGTCAGGGTTTTCGTGTCTCCGACAATCACGCTGTCGAACTCCATTGGGGACGGTGCGGCAAAAACGTCTGACACATAAGTGGCACCGAATGCATCGTTCAGCTCCCCTTCCATCCAGTAGATTGTCCGTGTGTCCGCGCTCGGCTTGGACACTCGAATCAACCACACATCACCAGCGGGAGCTGGCGAATCCAGTGCAAACTTAAGGTGAAACACTTTGTCCGCTATCTCTTCAACTGCGTCGAGGGTGGCGACAGACAAACCTCCACCGCCTATGAGCGTATTGTTTGACGATGGTATCGTCAGCGTGCGCTCAGCAGCCGGATCCGAAGTTCGTTGGACATAAACAACGACATCAGACAGGTCCCCCGCCAATCGAACAGACCTCGTGCTCACACCTTCGGGGACGGTGATATTGAAGGTATTGGGACTCGTTCCGGTTATCGTTATCGCCGTCTGAGCAGAAACTTTTGCTGAATAAAAATAAGACCCCAGTAAAAAGAGTACAATCCAAAAAAGTGTGGTTTTATTCAAATCAAACAAATTGATTCTCATTGTTTTGCACATAATGGTTCCTTTCTAAAATGAAGAGTTTCTATGAATACACATTCAAGGTCCGTGTGCTCTGTTCGGATGGTCCACCCTCGTTCGTAAGAACGATATGGTAGCTCCCCGGAGACAACGTAGCCGGCATTGGTACGCTTCCAATACCACCCAATGTTTGAATGATGCCTGCCATTTCATCGACTGTAAGCGTAATGCCGCCAATTGCGATCCTCCGGAGGTTCGGATCGCCTTCGAAGAAGTGCTCACAGAATATTTCGATGGTGGGGGAGCTGCTCAGAAAGACGCTCGTCGGTAGAAACTCATTACCCGTAGTTCGAAACACTGGTCGCGTTATAGACGGAGCAACCGTAATTGTCACGCTTGCACTGCTCGATCCAAACACTTCGGCCTGGATCTGAGCTGTTCCGGCCTCATGCGCCGATACGACACCACTATTGTCTACGGTTACGACGGCTTCATTGTTGCTCGACCAAGCCAGTCCATCACCAGCGGCGGTGAGTTGTCTAATAATACCATTGTCGAACTCGCCGACAGCTGTCAGCGCACTACTTTCTCCGATATTTATTGAGAATTCACCCTCTATCGTAATTGAAACGTCCGTAAACACGGAAAGGTCCACGGACGTGGACACTGTATCGACCGTTACAGTGATGCTGACAGCTCCATCATTCCCTCCTGTAACCACACCGTTAGAATCAACAGTTGCGACAGTCTCATCCGAACTCGACCATTCCAATCCAGGCGTGCTACTCGAAAGAACATGGGATGACCCGTCAGAGTATGAACCCGTTGCTGTAAGTGACTTGTTTCCTCCACTGAGTATAGAATCCTCTGCTCCCGGTGTGATGGTGATGCCAGTCAACACGGCGTCCCCGGAAGAAGTCCCAATTCGGCTGAGCAAATCACTCGACAGAATCTCGTACCGAATCCCTCCCCGGGTCGGATCGTTGGTGACGTTGCTGTTGGTCATGGCTGCCTGGTAGTCCACCGTGGCCAGCAGCACCGAGTAGTCATCCGGCGGCAAGCCATCGGGGGGGACGGTGGAGAGCTTGATGACCGCCTGCTCCCTCACCTGGTTGGCGCTTGCCACGAACACGCCGGCCCCGCCGCCTCCGGCGCCGACGATCTCCTCGGCCTCGCGGTAGTCTATTCGGACATAGACCGTATCACCAACGCTGAAACCGTATGTCGATGTGGAGAGATCCAAATCCACGGATGTCTCCAGATGCACCTCGTGACCGGCCCGGTTGTCGGCGTCTCCGTCATACCTCACCAGCGCGGTGCCGGACGAAACGGTAATGGTGGTGCCGGAGGCGGTCACCTCGAGGGGCATTGTGCCGTCGGCAGTGTAGAGGCGTCCGGGATTAAACAGCAAGTAGTTTAGATATCGCCTCGCCATCAAATGAAAGAATTGTTCCAAGGTAAAATCCTCGGCCTTCAGGAAAAGCCCGTCAAAATAGTTCAATCGGGAATTCCAGGTACTCATGTTGATGCGTTCTTCTCCAGCCATAAATCCTCCTTCGCTATTTCTATTCCCGCGGCACGTCGATCGTCTCGGCGTTGGGCCACACCAGCGTGTCCCATCCTGCAGTCGAGTAGTGACCCACCATGATTCCGGGGAAGTTGTATCCAATGGTATAGTCCGTGTGCGCCGGCCGCTCCTCGTCGAGTACGGTCCGCACGTTGGATGCCACAAACTTGAGGTTGTTTATATCGATGGGCACGGGCGGCGCCGATACTTCCCGGTAGCCGTACGGGATCTCCACCTGAAAGATGTGGGGCAGCCCGCCCACAGTGGTGTCAAGCTCGACCGTGGAGCGGACACCCACCTGAATGCCCAGCTCTTCGGTCACCTTTACCGGCGCCTCAACGAAGATCTCCAGAAAACGGTGAATCCCGGTGATCGTGCCGCGGCGTTTGTAGAGCGGCACGATGTTCTGGATCAACCGGCGGGTCTTGGAGAGGGGCCAGTTGTCGGTTACGGAAAGGGAGACCCAGCCGGCCAGGTATTGGACAAAATCTTCGTCGAAAAACCCGGCCTCCGCGCTGCTCGGCCGGTTCCCGCCAGGCGCGCGTTCCGGATCCGTATACCGGGCAATGTCGTCAAGCAGCTGTTCGAGCCCGGGAACGGCCTCTGTTTGTCCCTGGGTCAAGGGGTGAAGCCGTTCGGTCAGAATCTGCTCGTAGGTGGCGCGCTCATCGGCCGAAAGGACCGATCCCAGGGCGAGTAGCTCGGCAAGCCGCGTGTGGCTCATCTCCCCTAAAAACGTAAAGGTTCGCGTCTCGGTGTCATAGGTAACATCTCCTGGGGCGCCGATTAGCGCGGGTGGTATGACGTCGATGGAGACCGAGGCGCGAAGTGGGCGAACCGCAATCTCTCTGTTGCCGGCCATGAGAGCTTCGTAGAGCTTCACGAAACCGGCATAAAGCCCCTCCGGATCGTCCACATAGGCCGGTGGAAGATACGTCAGGTAATCGGGACGGTCGGGTCGAGTGGCCACGTTCTGCCTCCTATGCAAAGCTCCCCGACAATTTTCGGGAAGGTCAATGGTGAAAGATTGAACAACGCATTGTCGACGTTGTTGCCGATACGGACCGATTCAATTTGATCCACGCCGTTGATCCCTTTCAAGAGCTGGAACAGCTCGGAGCGGTATACGCCGCGTCCGAGGGGCCATCCGGTGCCGTCGATTCCTCCGTCGAGGGCATCGAACCGCCGGCGCACGGTTTTCTGAATCGCGCCCGCCAGCTCGACGGGGTCGGCATGCAGCTTCGACTTGACGCTGAGATACAACGCAATTTCTTGATAAACCGGCGCCTGCACCAGCACCCGCGTGGTGATGACCCGTCGTTCGTCGATGAACTGATACACGGCATTCAACAGATCAAGGGTCGGTGTTGGCCACCAGTCATTGATGGAGGCGCGCTCTGGAACGACAATTACGGCTACCCCACCGAGATCGTCGGTCCGCAACGCATGGGCCCGGGCGACCTTGAGGGCCTTAAGCCCGCTTGAGCCGTTGAAGCCGTCTGTCGCCATGAATTGGAAATCCCGCGCGGCAATGGCCCGATCCGGATCAAAGAGCGTTCCAAGCCCCTGTTCCGCGGCGGTGTGTGCACCGAAGAGATAACGACCGCCCCTGGCCGGATGGGGATTGTTTACGTGTAGTGCCGACTGTTCGAACAGATTGTCGATTGCGCTTTGATACGTCGCGAGATAACTTGCGTCTGCCGGAACGAGGTCGCGAAGGGTTGCCCAATCCACGGTCAAGCCGCCGGTGAGCAGCAGGAGCTCTCGGGTAGTATCGTAGGTAACGCCGGATACCAGTCCGGCCGGCACTGCGTCGGGGGGCAGCGGCTCTCGCAGGGATTGAATAGTATCCAGACAGTTGGCCGCCACCTGCACGTATCGATCGGCGACACGCTGATACCGCAGGCACACAACCGGCTCTCCATCGGCGGGAATGCGTCCGTTGACCCCATTGCCGAAGCGAAAGCGGTACGCCTGTTCCTCTGCGGAGACGCGCCTCGGCAACCACTCCACCGTGAACACCGCGTCCGTCTCGACCGCGTCCAGCAAATCCGGCGCATAGCGCCAGGTCTGAGCGCCAACCGTGATCAGCGGATTGGGATCATAGGCGAGCGACCCCTGACGGGCCGGATCCAGCAACAAGGGGAGACTCCCCTTGGGTAAAACCAGATCAAAATACTGATCCGTCTCCCCGCTGCCCGTGCCGAGCGATTGGCTGCCTTCCCAAACCGCCAAATGGCGGGCGGTCGCCGTAACATTGTTGGTCATGGCGGGGATCTCCACTTCCCCGATGGTTTCGAAGAGGGTTCCGCCGGCATCGGGCACGGCCCGGCCAACGGCGGCATTAGCTCCGGTGATTACGGTGCCCGCGTGAATCACGATGACCTTGTTGGTCGCTTCGAACAGAGCCGTCACCGCGGCTTCGTACAGGGAATCGGCAGAGAGTGCCGACAGCCGCTGCCGGTTTAATTCGGTCATCGCCCCGTCGAAGCTGAGCAGGCCTGTCCCGCTGTCATACGACATTTTCTCACCGAACCCTGCGTCCTCAAAATCAACGCCGGTTGGAAGAGCGGGCAACGGGACCGACTTCTTACCGCGATAGAACACCACCGTCGCGGTTACCGGCTCCGGCCGGTCGAGCACCATTTTCAGGAAGTTCCGTTCCACTTCCGGAGAAATCTGGTCACAACGGTAGATGATCGATTCCCCCATGGCGCTGAGCAGCTCCAATAGGGCGATACCCGGATCCGATGCATTGTGATCGGTATAGTCCCGGGAGATGAGCGGCAGCTCATCGAGCAGGATGCTCCGAATCTGCTGATAGCTGAGGTCGTCAATCTTTGGTATCGGTAGCGCCATAATGTATCTATGCTCCTTCAGCCGTGCCGATACGCACGGCCTCTGCCTGACTCACCGCAACGACCCGGTGAACCCCGCTGCTCACCAGCTGGTTTGGTGGAATATCGATCACCGTCGCAGACGGGTCGCTCTCGAACGAAGCGGTCACGACAAAATCAACCCCTTCTACCGCCTCAATGCGGGCATAAATATTCGAGAGATAGAGTTGGTTGCCAAATGTCCACCCCGCATTCTCCGGACCGCCTTTAAGCGGATGGAGATATTGATCGAGGTCGGCAACGACCCGACAGATCACCAGGTTGGCCTCAGCCGGATCAGCCGGTACGAAGATCACGGTTACGGCAACGGATGTGTAGGTCGGTCCAATGAGATAGAGCCGGTGATTGGCGGTCTCGGGCGCTCGCCACGACAGATAACGCCGGACGCTGCCGAGGAGCTCTGCAGAGGGTGCGGGCCTGCGATCCTCACTCTGGGGCACGATCATCACCGTCACGGCGCCGAGCTCTCTTTTACCCGCCGGATTGGTAATGGGAAGGGTTCGCACCAGCGCCACCTCGGCGCTCGCCTCCTTTGCCAGCGCGCTGTAGTCATCCGGGGTAACCGCCCGGTTTCGATGCTTGAGGGTGGCGGGCCCACGGGCCAAGGTCTTTTCCAGGGTCTCAGGAGGTGCCCCGCCGGCGGCCGGGATGGGATTACGGACCGCGGCCACGAACGGCAACGCGCTCTTGAGTTGAACAATCGTATCCTTGGGGCGATTGCCATCCTCGCCGCCGTTGGCCCGATATACCTGAGCAACCACGTTGTTTCTGCCGAGGGGTAACGGCAGTGCTTGAAACTGGGGCTCATCCGGCATGGCACCGAAGGTTAACTGACCGGTTACCCGATCGATCACATAGTGCCGGCTCGTGGGCGATGAAAACCGGAAGTTGGCCACCGGTTGCCACCGTACCCACGTCCCATCCTCTCCTTCCGGCTGCTCCGGAATTACCGGTGAGGGGGATACCCCGAGTTGCCTCGCCCGTTCGGCCTCCTCTTCGGCCATTCCCGCGAGCGCATCTTCCGCCGGCCGGGATGCTTCCCGAATCAGTATCTGCTCTCCCTCAAGGACCGGAGATTGCGAGAGATAGAGGGTCTGACTCAACTGCCCGGTGCCGCTGCCCACCAGCTCCGCTTTCACGGTCCGGATACTGTCGGCCCAGACAGTGTTGGTGTGGACGTTGATGAGCCGCCTGGGCTGTGAAAAAACGCCACGCACGAGCCGCGCGCGAATCCATGCGGCCGTCTCGCCGAAACGCGATCCCACGCCCATGTCCTCGGGTGCCACGAACTGAAGCGTGGCCGTGTTGGCGAGCCCGGCGCTGTTCTCTTCCACATCCAGACGCTGCCATGAATCGTCGGTATCGAGATACTCCCAGATCAAAACAGGGGCATCATCACCCTGCTCGGCGGACAGCAGGCTCGGGGAGGGGGAGACCACCTCCAACAGTTGGCTGATGGGACGGTTGCCGAATACCGCATCGTATCCCAGATAGAGCGCCGGTTCCGTATGCGCCACGGTGGCGGGCACAAACGGGGAGAAGGCCCCATCCCCCGGGGTAGCCACCTCGAAGTTGTTGACACACCTGATAGCCGTGGGCGCCACATACGCATTTTCTTCGGCGTTGGCGTATTCGATCCCGAAATCGGTGATGGACAAGAACGGTGGACGGTAGGTGGGATCCGTATAGGTGTAGTTCACGTTATTGTCCACCACGCTCAAGTTCGTCACTGCGTCGATACCGAAATCGCCCCTGACTATCCGCGCACGAATCCAGTTGGCCTTTTCCTTGCCTACCTTGACAGGTGAGATGGCCTCTGGCAGTGGGAACCCCAAGCTCTTGGTTTCGCCTACCTCTGCAATAGGTGTCTTGAAGTCCCCATTCCCTGTCAGTGTTCCCAAAATCGGCGTCCAAACGGTGCCGTTCCAGTACTCCCATGAAATCATTGCGGTCGCTTTTTCATCCGGATACTGCATGTTTGCGTCCACGGCACCCGGAATGGGAGCGAGCTTCCAGTTGATAGTGATGGTTCGCGCCTGTATCGGATCCGTGTGGGTAAATGCCTCCTCACACGAGATGTAAAAAGCATCGTTTTGCTTTGGCCGCTCACCAAAGGGATAAAAATCCCGGTTGAGATCAACGGCAAACGTATTGGTATAGGCAGCGTCCGGCGGCAGGACAACGTCGTTCGGCTCTGCCTTTACCTTGATGTCCGTGATGACCGGCAGATTGCCGGAGTCCACTGTCAAGGGGTCGAGGTTACGCCATCGAATCCAGGCGGCCTCGGACTCAACCACCTTGCTCGTTTCGGTTCCCGGGAAAGACAGTAGCCTGATCTCGTACCCGTCGGGGGTAACGGTCGACATACGCAGGCTCTCCTCTTTAATCCCCGTCCAGATCCCCTTCTCATAGACTTCCCATACATAGCACCTGTATAGATCGCCGGGATCGGAGAAGCAAAAACGAATGGTGATGGTGGGCGACGTATCGAGCGTGAAGAACCCGTCATGCGCCAGATAGAGGCTGTGCTCCACGTCACGATCGCTCGCGTCCGCCATGAGCACGGGCGCGCCGGTTCCTCCGTCGACGAGCTCGTCCTCGATCTCCCGATAGCAATCGTCCTGCGGGGTAATGGTGACTGCCTTGACAAGCGTTGCAGCGCTCAGATCGAAACCGGTATCTGTTTCGAAAATAACGGCCGGACTGGTTGCTGTCTGGGTCGTTGCCACCTGGGTCCCTTTGGAAATGTGCCGGCCGTCCGGGGTCTTCGACGCCGGTATGAAGGTCACCGGCGCTCTGGCCGGAGACCCGGGTTTTGCTTCGATGCCGATAAGGTTCAAGAAAGCCGCTTTGTGCTTCTTGGGAATCTGGTTGACGCGCTGCACCAGAACGTCCATCAATCGCGTGACCGCTCGGGTCATCACCATCCCGAGATCCAACTTCTCTACATCCTCTGCCGCGGCCCAGCCCGGTGTAAACCTTTCCCGAAGACCATTCGGATAGCGATTGCCGCCGATGTCGATGGGAGATCGAACCATGAGGTTCCAATGATCGTCGGTCGTTCGCTTATCGATCCGTGGGGTGTTGTCGCTCATTGGCCTGTTCCTCCTAAATAGAAAGGAAAGACCAAATTATGCTTGGTGTGGGTCTGTCTAACCTTATAGTCGATGGAGATTTCCGCTATGTTGGGACCTTTGGGGGAAACCCGGACCTCCACAGCAAGAAGCCGTATACGGGGCTCCCACTTTTGCAACGCGGTTTTTACCGAAGTGCCCATCCGCCGGCGATTCTGTTCTGAGAGGGGCTTGAACACGAAGGTCGACAGGTCTGAGCCGAAATCGGGCCGCATGATGCGCTCCCCTTTTGCCGTCAGGAGGATGAGTTCAATTGACCGATCAATTGCCGCAGTGTCCGAGACCCTCACCACACGACCGGTCTCGTCCAGAGCGACCGGAAACCCGAATCCTTCACCAGTGTATGCCCGTTCTACCATTGTCTATCCTATCATCACCGTGCCGGACGCCATCACCGTTCCCACAGGCGCATCCGTCGGGTCATTGCAGGTTTCGGCCATGTCTCCCATTCGAGCCGCGGCCTTTCCGTTGATGAAAACGGTCCCGCTGCCCATCTTGATGGTGGCCCGGTTACTCGGGGGCGACTGAAACGATCCCCCCTGAGGGATATGGGAGGGCGTGTTGGTGGCGGTGCTGTCCACTGTGGCCGCGGGTTTGCCCTCGATATTCACGTCACTGCTGAGAGCTCCGTCTATATCCCCGGAGAACGGGTGGGGAATCGGCGTGGGCACCGGTCCGCCGGGGGTGGGAATCAGTATGATGTGGATGTCCACCCCAAGAATCTTGTCACTCTGTTTTGCCGCGGGTTGTCCCATAGTGTCGCCTCCTTCAGTTGATGTTCACGGTGGACCCTTGTATGTTCAGGGTGCCGCTCGCTTCCAGATCCCCGTCCCCACCCGATGTCAACTTGGCTGACGAGGACGCCGTCACTTCCAGATCTTTGCACGCCAGCTTCAAGGTGCCGTTGGGCGCGCTGATAGTGATATCTGCGTCTGCTGTGATCTCAAGATTGCCTTTGGCCACGTTTATGCGGATGAAGTTCTTTTGGTTTTTGTCGGTGATGACAATCTGCTCCCCGCCGTCGGTGTCATCGAGTAGAATCGTATGGCCGGACCTGGATTTGATGAAGCGCAGGTTGTTTTTGCCGTCGCTGTTTTCCCCGGGCGGCCCATCCTCGCCGTTCCACAACGCACCGAGGACAACAGGACGCCGAGGGTCGGCATGCTCAAACCCCACGAGTACCTCATCTCCCATTTCGGGCAACATGAAGAAGCCCCGGTCAGCGCCGGCCATGGGTGTGGCAATCCGTGCCCAGTGACTCTCGGCGTCGTCGTTGAGCCAGGGAAATTTCAGACGGACACGTCCGAGCCCGTCCGGATCCTCGTTGTTGGTGACGATAGCCGGTACCACGCCCATCACAGGCACCTGGCGAGGATAACGGTCCGGCGGGGAGATCAAATCGTAAAGCGTCATGAGGCAGCGTTCCTCTGGCAGGAGAAGCGGGTCACATACCCCTGATCGTCAACAATATGCTGAGCGCGGGTGACGTAATAGAGACCGCTGAACCGCGTGCCGAGCTTGTCCAGTTCCACGACCTCTCCTGCGCGTATAGCCGGATTGCCGAGAGTCTCCCCTTCGGCTTCGATGAACCGCATACAGATTTCATTGAGCAGGGCACGAGCCATTTGGTCTGCTTCGGTCTGACTGAACACCACCTGGTCCACCACGATCATCTCGCTCTCTCCGAAGGCCTCCTTGGTAATCGCCGCCCCCAGCGTGTTGCCGGCCATGTTGGTTGTGACGTCCGATTCAGTGGCGAGACCGACAATGGCCTCCTTGGCCTAGGGATTCCATCCGCGAACCGATACCTTGTCCACCTGAGCCAGCGTTGAAAGGCGCGCTTCGAATTTCCTCAGATCCCGCCGGTACGTCAGGGTAACTGTTTTGCCGTCGGCGTGGGCCGACGGTCTGAAAATCAACATACCATCCACGACATCCAACTCGAAGTGGATACGCCGCGCCCGCTCCGCCAGAAAGTCGATATCACTCTGATTGTGCTGCACGAGATAGGCGTGAACCACCTCACTCTCTTCGATCTGAGCCGAGAGCTGCAGATCCTGCGCGATCAACTCGGCAGCTTCGGAATCTTTGACATCCGCGAAGGTGCGTGTTTTTCTTCCCCGGCGGAGACGGTGGAGCTTGTCGTATCCCTGTACACGAAGCACCGGACTGTCTGTGTCCCCGAAATCGGCCTGCGCCGCCACAATCTCGCCCACGATGAGGTCGGTATGCTCCTCACCATAGCCCATGGTGATACGAATCTCCCGGCCTTCGGCAAAGGTGCCGTCATCAATCCATTTGTAATCCTGTACGTCCGTGTCCCAGATATTGACAGCCACCTCGAACGTATCCGGACCGTTCACGTGCTGCTCCACTTCCACCGACAGCACGTCCGGCACAACTTCCGGTTCCAGAGCACGTCCATCCAGCTCGATGGACCAGTCAGGAATAAGTTCCAATTGTTCATCTTCTATCGACATTTATCACCTATTTAATCGCCGGTATAGTCAAAACGGTTCCCGCCGGAAGAGCTCTGGGATCAAGAACAGTGTTCGCCCTGGCGATACGTCTCCATTCCCCCGGTTTCTTCCAGACCGTCTGCGCAATGCTGCTGAGCGTATCTCCTTCACGGACGGTATAGGTCCGCGCCGGAAAGGAGCTTCGCCTTGGGAACCGCTCTTCAATCTCTTCCGGTGTCAGATACTCTTGGAAGCTCAAATTGGCTTTGGCCCGCACCGGATAACCCTGCTCGGAAAAGAGAATGTATTGCAGTCGCAGACTGAGCAGCACCCCCTTGAAAGGGAAGTCCGGATTGGTGACGCCCGTGGGGGCGTTGGCCCATGTCACCTGGACAATCGGCGGCCGTTTTCCGTCATTGCCCTCGTCGACGCTCACCACCATCAGCCTCGCGACCCGGTCTGTATACACCCTGACATCCACCGGACTTCCCGAGCCATCCCGCTCTTCGTACGAGTCAAAAAAGAGCTCCATGCTCAACTTCTTCAGATCTGCTTTTGTAAACTGCGTTCTCGGCTCCTGTCCCTGCACATTCTGGGTATCCCAGCTATTGCTCTGTTCGATGGTGTACTCGGTGGGATTGAAGAGCACTTTTACATTGTCATTGGTCACCTGCTCATTGGCGTCCAAGTTGATAATCGTCATTTTGGCGAGTGGCATGCCTACCTCCCCACCCTCTCCCGCTCCTTCAGAAGCTGGCGGGTCAAGGAACGTTCTGTCTGCCGAGTGAGTCGTTTCGGATTGAGCATCTGTTTCTGCCAACCCCGTAGTGCTTTCTCCACGAGGGAGGTGACTTCGGCCTCACTTTGCGCCGTTGTCGTCTCCGTATTCCAGGTCCGTGTCGGTGTCAGTGTCTGCTTCATCTCCTTTACTGCAAGAAAAGTCGAGGTGTCCTGTTTGTGAACGAAGCGTATATCTTGCTGAACCGTATGGCGATCAGCTCTCATGGTACGATCGGCTCTGATGGTAACAGACCGCAGCCTTTCTTTGGGTACCAAAGCCTGTCTTTTCTCATGAGTCACAAGAGACAACCCCGTTCGAGTCGTTGAGAGGTCCGAGCTCGGCCTGTTCTTTTTTTCTCCGTATAAAACGGTTATCTGTTTTTCATGGGACGTTTCAACAAGCTCTCTCTTGAAAACCTGGCTTTGCCGACGTTTTTCAAAATATCCCTTGGCAAGCCGATTCTTCATACGCCTCCTAAATCTGGCCGGTGTATCTGCGATCAGGGTTGCAAACAGATATTTTGACCATATCGGAGCCATGGTAGCTTTTTCACCATTTGGATTGCAAAGCATCTTCATCGTCGTCAATGTCTGCCTGATGTTGTGTCTCAAGATGGATGGGGTATGCACCTGGCAATGTGATCGGTAAACGGTTTCTCGACGTCGCATCCCCATTTTTGAAACTGTTTGTCGTTGTATGAAGCCGGCTTCATTTCTTGAAACCGGCGTCAGGTTTGGCAATGTCGCAGAATATGCTTGTGTCCTTTCCTGCGCCCTTGCTCGGATGCGTTGCCGCTCTCGCGAGATGCTCAATATGTCTCTTCGCGAGCCCAATTGGCGGAGGCGTTCGTTGTGGATGACCGGCAAGGCAGCGTGTTGAATGATCGGCCCTTTATTTGTCGTGTTTTCGTAAAGACTGGGCATAGCCACGGTCATGCGCTGCAAATCTGTCCGGTGCCATGGCGCAAGGCGATACGGTTCAACCGAAGCCACAATGGCGGCAGGAGCCAAAATAGAGGTCGACGCCGAACGAAGGCCCGCCTGCCATGCTCGCCCCGTCTCGCCGGACAGCTTTTGAAAACATAGATGAGTGGCTCGCTCCTCTCTGCGCCACTCGCCGGTTTTGAAAAAACGCTGTTTAAAAAGAGGCTCAACGCGTTGCAAGTTCTTGACCGGGAGCGATAACGCCAGGGTAACCCCGGAGGACCAATGCAGCGCCAGGGTGGGCTGTACGGTTATCTGTCCGACAAAGAGCCTGTGGATCATTTTCAGAAAAGAACTGTTTTTCGCGACGTGATTTCCGATCAACGATTTCATCCGCCACTTTTGTCCCAATCGTCTTCGAACCATGCCGTTCATGCCGCGCAGCACTCCGATACCCCGTTTCTTGGGGGCACGTGTCGCAACACCGATGCGGGTGCAAATAAGGCTCATGGGCCTAAAGTCGGGTCGGGTCGATGTGGCAATGTCCGTATTCTTTTTCATCTGTCACGCCGTAAACTGAAAAACAGCAATCAATGTCGTCGATCCCTCGGAGAGCTGAGCTCTCACTCGCGGTACGGATCCGGTGCCCGAGGTCGCTGTTATGCGGATTTTTCGGGCCCCTCCGCCGCCGGGATCATCAATTTCCATGTCGCCTTCATGGGTCATCGGGGTCAACGCCGCCTCGACCCCCTTGGGAATATCCAATACAAGGGTGACCTGCTCTCCTTGCTTACCAGCGTCATAGCGAAACGAGACGGTGGCCGCCCCCACCTGGAGGGAACCCCGCCCCAGGGCCGGCGTAATCTCACCGGGGTGTTTTGTGATCGTGGGGACCGCCTCAGCCTCCTCCTCTTCGAGTAGAACTTCACCTCTGCTCTGCAGCGCGACCCGGGCGCTCGTACCTTCCCGAACGGACCGACTCACCGTTTCGGCCTCGTTCTCCAAGCTTGCCTCAGTTGACGATAGGCCGGAAGAGACCGCGTTGTCCGATTGAATCGTATGGGCGACTTCATGGGCCAACAGCCCCATGCCCTCTGGTTTGTCCGGAGCGAACCTCTCTTTTCCGAAATAGATATCCCGATCACGGGTGAACGCGGCCGCCCCAATTTCCGCTGCTTCTTCTGCAGCAGCTTCATCCCGGTGGATCCGCACCTTGGCCAGATCGTTGCCGAGCAGTGACGTCAACCGGATCCTGGCAACGGAAGGAAGATCCTCCGGCTTTGATGAACGCCTCGGCGCCGAGGCTCGCGTCGTTGGGCGGGCTTCCGGCGTTCGTTCGCGTTCGTCCTGAAGACTCATACTGTTTTGCAGTGGCTTGAGCCGTTTTTTCTTTCGTTTCATGAGACCCCCTCTTGCGGTACAAGTGAAAAGTACCGACCAAAATCCGATTTGGTACAAAGTTTTCCCATCTTCTGATACTCTCGCCTGATGGCCAATATTATGTAGGTCATTGTCACCTGGCCTTCGTTTCGCGCTGCCAAAAACGCGCTCGCCAATGCCACGTTTTTGATATTCCCGCCTGAAAACTTGAACTGCTTTGCGAGGAAATCGAAATCGACGTCCTCGGCCACTGGCGTTTGAGCGGGAAATACCTTCTGCCAAATACGTTTGCGTTGCGCCTCCCCGGGCAAGGGAAACTCGATACAGAATCGAAGACGTCTGGTAAACGCTTCGTCCAGATGCCCCCGGACATTGGTAGAGAGGATAACCAGCCCATCAAACGCCTCAATACGCTGCAGCAGGTAGTCGATTTCGATATTGGCGTATCGATCGTGAGAATCCTTGATTTCAGTCCGTTTGCCGAACAGAGCATCGGCTTCATCAAAAAAGAGGATACCGTGGGATTGGTCCGCCTCTTGGAACAGTCGCTCCAAATTCTTCTCTGTCTCCCCGATGTATTTGCTGACAATCCCTGGCAGGTTTACCTTGTACAGATCCATCTCGAGACGATTCGCCACGATCTCCGCAGCCATCGTCTTCCCAGTTCCCGACGGGCCGGAGAACAGCGCGCTGAGACCCTCTCCCCGAGAGAATATCTTATGAAAGCCCCACTCGCCGATTATCTTCTGACGAAAGTGAACCTGGTCAACAAGCTCTAAGAGCTGAGCAAATCTGTCATCGGGTAAGATGATATCCGACCACTCGAACACCGGATTTACCTGGCACGCCAGATCACCCATCTTTCGTCGACCAAGCCGGTTGGCGCTTTCGATGATCATCCACCGATCGACGTGCTCGTCTTTGCCATTTTCCACAATGCAGATGGACTTCGCCTGCCCCACCACCGTGGAGATTTGAGATGGGATGAATCGATAGCGCCCGGCCAGCTCATCAACGGATATGGTATCGGAAACGATCGACGCGGCATCGAGCTCACGCTTCCATATAGCTTTGAGTGTTTCAAATCCCGGGGCGGTGATACGAACTTCCAGTAAGCTGTCCGGAAGGCCTTGAAGCGCTGGTAAGGGCTCCTTGACCCCCCAAAAACTCATCCCTTTGAAATCTGAGAGACGCCGGTTGACGAGTGAAAGATGATAAGACGCCTCCCATGTCGGACGACCCTCGAAGAGAACATCGAGATTGCGGATGAGGAGGGCAGCGCCAAAAATTCGGGCATCGCGAACCGCTCGCATCAGGGTATCGTCGATCCGCTGTTTGAGCCCCGATGTTACGGCCATGTCTATAGTCAAGAGCGGGACGCATATGGTCCGGCAAACAGCGGCCGCCGCTTCAGTGACCGACGGGGAGGGGCCTATCAGGCAACAGGTGAGCCCTCGTCTCTGTTCACCGTTTCCGGCGCCCTTGATATGCGATTCATAAGCATGGCCAACGTTCTCCAGATTTTTTGCGGTATTTACGGAAAACAGTGTCAGGGGGGCGTCGATTTGATCAATATCAACCCAATCGGCGACCGGGCGGATGCGGTTGTCCAACTCGTATTGATTGAGCACCAAATCGACCACCGCGTCATCCACCCCCACACTGCGCTCCAGGAACGGAAGATACGCCTCATCGCCAAACCGTTCCAATTCTACTAGGCCGTATCGTACCAGAGGGCTTTTTTTACCAAAGGAGTGACGAGCGGTTAAGGTCTCTTCGAAGTCACGACAAAGCAGCCTGAAAATAAGGTCAAAGGAGACAGTTGTCCGGGTCAAATCATCCTGCAGATATGCAAACAGTCTGCGGTATTTGCCCTCGATCTCCGGGGCGAGGAGAAGCATCAACACGTCTCGTTCGAATAAAGAGAGACCGAATTCGAGAACCAGCAACTCAAGCGGCGGCAGGGCGCCTGTCTGATGAAGGGGCGCAAGGCCGGCCGTCATTCTGGATTCGATTCGAGCCAATTTTTCGTCGGACACGGCACTCGGGCGAGCCCGCTGCAAAGTTCTGTCGGCCAGGACGTCGGCGTCGGCATCGTTCAAAACCACCCCGTTTACGGTTTGCCCGTCGTTGTCGATGCTGCGCATGCGTGCAAGCTCCCGTTGGATGAAACAATCGATACGGCAAAGCTGATCCCTGAGGTAACGGCTATTTCCATCTTCTCTCACCGCCGATTCACTCAAGAACAGTTGTTTGTCAATATGTGCCATACCGCGTCTCCATGGTCGTTACCCGCCTGACATCCCAATCCGTTTCGGAATCGATGAACACCACTTTTGCCTCGTAGCTAACCGATAGCCGGTAGGGGATCTGCAATGCGTTCCAGATCCGTGTCTGCTCCTCCAGATTCATGCGGCAGAGCCCCAGCGTGATTTGGGTGCCCGTACCGGCCAGATCTCCTTGCAGCATGGTTCCACCCACAACAGCGTGATCATAGAGTACTCTCAGGGCATCTCCCAGTATGAGGTGCTCGTCAAGGGTGCTTACCGTATCAGTGACATACGGCGTGATCAAATAGTACAAATTCAAGGAAAGGGGCCCGCGTGTCGTCCCGGTCGCTCCGCGGACGAGCGGGGGCTGGTTTTTGGCAAAGGGATTCTCGGTGACCTGATAAAGAAAAATATTGATCAGGTGGTCCGTGTCCAGGGAGATGCTCTTGGGGGATGTGGCCGTTACTTCCAGATTCGGTGTGCTCATCTCCGACCCCAAAAGAGACAGAAGCGTGCTCGTAACGTCTCGTATGGCGCTGTTCGATGCCATCAATCCAGCCTCTCGAGCCCTTCATGGGCAAGCTCAATACTCTCGAAGGCCACCACGTTGTCAGTGGCCTTGAACTCGGGTCCCACCCATTTCACTGGAAAGGCGCGTCGAAGCACCCACTCTTTCAGGGTCTCGCCGGATGAATCAATCAGCGAGATGGAGATCTTCTTGTCAACGCTCTGATCGTTTTCGTTGCCGAGCCCGGATGTTCCCGAACCGGCCGGGCGCTGGTTGTCGTGGTCGAAGCTGCCCGACGCCACGTCCAAATACCAATCGTACAAATCGTAGGATTGAGTCAGCCCCCGTTTGATGGTGATATTCTTCAATGAGCAACGCTCCGGAAATTTCAACAGATGGGTATTGACCCCTCCCTCGGGATATTCGAATACCTTTACCTCGGACTCGAGCCCGGTACATTCAGCGGCGCCGCCAATCTCAATATGACCGAGACTGATTCTAAAACGGAACCCGACATACGGATCAGTTGAACGCTCTGTCATGAGTAAACCTCTATGGTCTCATTTGTGTGTCGAAGCCTGATGACAACAAACTCTGTCGGGATGAGCAGCGCCAACCCGATGTCGATGATCAGATTGTCGTCCATGTTTTCCGCTTGCACGACAAACGCCTCCTCGGGCTTTGTTCCGGCCAGAACCCCGGAGCGAAAGAGGCCGTTCAGATAGGCTGTTACGCTCCCTACGATGGTTTTCTTCAGCTCCGGCGTGTTGGGTTCGAAAACCGCCCACGCGAGGGTGCGGCGAAGCGCCCGTTTGACTGAGAGCACCGTCCGCCGCGCACTGATATATCTATAGACAGAATTGTTCGACAAGGTGCGAGCCCCCCAAACCGCGGGCCCTAAGCTTGGCATCGATTTGAGACAATTCACGCCCAACGCGGTGAGCTGCTCGGTCGCCGACGAGTCCAAGGCAAGCTTGAGCGCAATGACGTCGGTCATCGCGATATTTGCCGGTGCGCGTTGGACCCCCTCCAGGGTGTCTGTAGTGGCGAAGACGCCGGCTACAGTGCCGCTCGGCGGCCAATGCGCCGTGACCTCTTTACGCCGAATCCAGGGAAAATAAAGGGCACCGTTCATTCCCGTTGAATCAATTGCCAAAGACGGCACATAGAGATCCATGATTGCGTCGATTACTGCTACCGGATCTCCGTCAAGGGGTGGTGGATCGAGGATGGCCATCCGGTCGCCCATTTTCTCACAATGATCCAGAATTCGGTGTTGCGCCGAGACATAGGCCGGAAAATCGAACAATGTGCCCGATGATGCCTTCTGGATCATCTGGCATAAATCCGGTACCGCCACCAGGCTGATCTGTTCTATCTGTTCGAGTGCCGCGACCCCCTGATATCCGTCCAACGCCGGATTTGGATACGGGAAATAACCTGAATCGTCATAGCCGGTATAGTAGGCAGAGGCCATGGGAATGACAGGATCCAGACCAGTTTGGACCGCTACGATGGATGGCAGTAAAGACAGTGTCAGATCCACCCCCGGAATTGGGCGCCTCGAGGAGGTCGGATTGACAATTCGAATCAGAGTTGAGTGCCCCTTTTCCCCATTGGCAATCCAGCTCG
Source organism: Desulfobacter postgatei 2ac9 (assembly GCF_000233695.2). Taxonomy (NCBI): domain Bacteria; kingdom Pseudomonadati; phylum Thermodesulfobacteriota; class Desulfobacteria; order Desulfobacterales; family Desulfobacteraceae; genus Desulfobacter; species Desulfobacter postgatei. The sequence goes on from NZ_CM001488.1 coordinate 3,917,501, forward strand.
ATTCAGATGGATCGCCATTAATAACAGCGAGCAGATAGCTCGGATGCTCCGGGTTGAGAGAGAGCGCGCTGAAGCGCTCCTCGATGCTGCCCAGTTTCACGGTAAGGGAGAGGCCCCGCCCCACCACGTTGCAGCCGGACGGCCAGTCGTTCGTCACGGCCTCGGTTAGCCGTATACGAGTTTCCGATATGACTTGGTCAATCGTCGATAGGGCGCTCACCCCTTGATTCAAAGGATGAAGCTGCACCGACATGCCGTCATAGAGGTCCGCCGAGCTATCCACTGTGAGCAGATCGACCCCCGATTGAATAGGTGCGGTTTGGGTCAAGGTCATTAAGCGGCTTGAGGCGGTAAGCAAGAACTCCAGATCGTTTCCAAACGAGCCCACCCCTGAGGCATCAATATCAAAAAGGGGCTGTCCCGAGGTATTGCGTACGCGATACCGGGCCGCCCGGGGCGCGCCGTCACTGTTGACCGAATGCGCTACACGAACCACGTAGCACAACTGTCCCCCGTTGGCGAAAAAGCTCTTTACCGCGCCGGGGAGATAGTACCGGTCATTTTCAGAGCCGAAAATGATCTCGAACTCATCCCATTTACGGATGCGCTGGGGAAGGTTCAAGGGTCCCCGGCTTGCCAATCCGACAAAACCGGTGACACTCGAGAGCCGAGCCACTGGTTCCGGTGGAAGGGCAACCCGTTCGATATATACCCCCGGCGTACCTAAAGCCGCCATTACTTTCTCCTCATTAATTTGCCCGAGATGCTTCTCGTCCGACTTCGTTGATCTCCTGGTTGATCCGCGAGATATCCGTCACCCATAGGCGCCTTTCCAAATGAGATAAGCTCATCAGCTCCTGGCGTGGCCAATGGAAATGGTACGCGATAAACGCTACCTCCCGACGCGCCTGATCTCGGGGGTAGCATGTTATTCCCCCAGGGCGCTCTCCCGAAAGAGAGACGCACCATCAAGGACGATCGACGCGTTGCAGTGCGGACAGGTCACGCCTATCTGCGTGTGACCGTTGCCGTTTATTATCTCGTAAAGCTCCTGAAGGTACGATACGTCCGCTGCGAACATCTTCTCCACAATTGATGGATTCACATCGGGCAGATCTCCGAGCTTCTGTATGACCCTGGACAGGAGAATGATACTCAAATAAGCCTCATTTCGCTGGACCCGAGGATCCTGCAGGGGAGCGATCTCATCCGCCGCGCTCGCCAGGCGCATCACACCGTCACGATGTAGATTTCCGTGCTGATCCACGTACCCCTTCGGCAGTGTAAACTCAAACTCAGTCTGTAACATCACCTGGTCTCCTTTATCAACTCGTCACCAAGTCCGTAATTCCCTCGTGACAGAACTCCAGTGTCTCCACTGCCACTTCATTGGCGCTGCCTTTGAGCTCCGGGCCGACCCACTTGGAGGGCCATGCGTTCTGCAGGTTCCACCGCACACGCTCGCCGCCGCCTGATACGCCCCGCTCATCGTATAGGACGATGGAGACATTCTTTCGCTCGATGGCACCGTCCATCACGCTCTTTCGCCAGTCGAAGAGCTCTGTATTGGTGCTGACCCCTCGCTTCAGAGTAACGTTGGAAAACTTTTTCAGCCCGGGGAGCTTGCGAACGGTAATGTCGTCGGCTCCCTCGCGGTATTCAACAATATCCGTCTCGGTATCCAGACCGGTGCACTCTGAAAAACCGGCAGACGTGATACCTTCTATTTCCACGATAAAATTAAAAGATCCGAAGGGATCAAACGGCCCACTTTCTCGTCTCATTCTTTACCTCCGTGTTATGACGCACACTCTGATTATGATGTCTCGACACCTTGAGATATGCGGAAAATGACAAATTCTGCCGGTTTTACGATGGCTACCCCGATTTCCGTGATCACCCGACCGAGCGCGATGGATTCGGGGGGGTTGGTCTCAGCGTCGCATTTGACATAGAACGCCTCATCCTCGACCGCGCCGAACAGCGCACCATTTCGCCAGACAATCCTGAGGAACGCCTTCACGTTGCGCTCAATCTTTCGCCACAAATCGGGCGTGTTGGGCTCGAACACCACCCACCGTGTGCCTTGGTCGATTGACTCTTCAATGAACAACAGCAGACGACGCGTGGTCACATACCGTAGCTCGGGGTCTGCCGAGAGCGTGCGGGCGCCCCAGATGAGATCCCCTACACCTTCCACGTGACGCAATGTATTGACGTGGGCCGGGTTAAGCACCTCAATCTCTCCATGACTGAAAAGGCCGTCGAGCCGCATCACCCCGCGGATGCGACCATCATCGATACCCGCAGCCGCTTTGTGTACTCCCCGCTTGATATCGGTTGCCGCGTATCTGCCCGCGATCGCGCCGTCCGGCGGCACGGTAGCGCCCCGTTTGGTCAATGGATCGGAGATGACCACCCACGGTGCGTAAAGGGCGCCGAAGCTCGAGTTGAACGGCGCCTGTCCGCTGTAGAGTGATCCGGTCGCCTGCTTGTAAGCGAGCGCCTCCTGTGCGGTGTCTGCGGTCTCGACCGCATGGGCCACGAAGAAGCAGTCTCCCCGTCCTTCGCAGTACCCGAGCCCGGCTACCACCGCCGCCCGGTCTGCAGTCTCGGGTATGGCGACGATGTTGATGTCGTCGATCGGATCAAAAGCGCTGAGCCCGATGAGGCCGGTGAAGTCTCCAGTCACCACGCCGATGATGCCGTTGGTTCCACCCTTCAAGGAGGCGTTCGCCGCGTCGGGCCGAAGCGTTGCGCCGGGGACCACCGCGACGTCTATGAGCTTAGAGACGCTATTGATTTTTTCCTCGACTTGATTTGGAAGAGAGGCGCCTCGTTTCATACCGGTGTAGGTCTCAAGCACAGATCCCCCGACCGAGACCTTCAGGGAAAAATCATCCAGGCCTGCTTCGTGAACGACCTGGAGCGCTATTTCATTGCCCCAGGTTCCCGGTGATTTGGCATTTACCGTCAGTATGTCGGTGGTCCCGGATTGCAACACGGTTGACGCGCTGAGGGCGGCAACCGTATCGTCATCCACGCCCTCGTCCAGGGATGTCGTTCCCTGGACAGGGGTGCCCGGATAGGTGGACAGACCATCCGGATTGGCGATGACCCGCACATAACCTGAAACGCCGTTGATTTGCTGCTCGACCACCGGATTCTCCGTCGGGGTCATGGTGAGCCCCTCGAAGCGTTCCTTCTCGGTGCCGTCCTTCCGAACCAGGAGTGTAAAGGCCGGTAGGGTCTCGTGGATGACCTCCACGCTGAGCGAATCACCTACCACGCCAGGCGCCAAGGCGTACACCGCGAGCGCATTGGCCGGCGTTGTATCAGCGAGTGTGGCGTGGGAAGGGACCCCTTGGGCCGAGCTTCGTACCACGTAGCACCGTTTGCCGCCGTTCTTGAAAAACAGGTCGACCGTATAGGAGAGATAGGCACCACTGACATAGCCGCCAAAGGTTTCAAAGAATTTGGTCCGGCTGTCGATGAACACCGGCTCTCCCACCGGCCCTTTCTCTGCCAGGCCGACAAACGCAACGGTGGAGGTGCCGACCGCGGCGATCGGTTTGTTCGCGGACGGCACTTCTTCCACATAGACTCCGGGGGATAGATATTCTGGCATGACTTATGACTCCTTTACTCTGAAATCGCCGCGCCGGCCGCGGCCTGGGAGATTCGAAAAATGACAAACTCCGCCGGTTTTACCGGAGCCACCGCGATCTCGGTAATCACCTGCCCCGCTTCAATGGTCTCGGGCGAGTTTGTTTCGCGATTGCATCGAACCCGAAACGCCATATCTTCCTTCTGGCCGAACAGCGCGCCGTCGCGCCAGACAGTTCGAAGGAAGTCTTTTATATTCCTTTCAATCTTTTTCCATAGGGCCAGGTCGTTGGGCTCGAACACCACCCACTGGGTGCCTCGATCGATGCTCTGCTCGATGAAGTTGAGCAGGCGTCTGACGTTGATGTACTTCCATTCGGCATCACTGGCCATGGTTCTGGCTCCCCACACATTGAGCCCGGTATCGGGAAACGAACGGATCACGTCAATGCCGTTGTTATTGAGCCCGTCCTGTTCGGCCTTGGTGATCTGCTTTTCTATGCCGGTTGCCGCCTTCACCCTGCCGACATCGATACCCGCGGGTGCCTTGTGAACACCGCGTTTCTGGTCCGTGAAAGCATATATGCCGACGATGTTTCCAGAGGGCGGTAACAGAAAATCACGGGTTTCACCCGAAGGTCGAGTTTTCACCCACGGATAGTAGTAGGCTGCGTAGTTGGAGGCACCGATCGAATTTCGGAACGTGAGGGTATCGGTGGCACTGAGGCCGGGTTTGCTGTCCAGAACACAGAAGAGGTAGCTTCTCTGCTCGCAATAGCTCGATAGCGCCTTGAAGACATGCGTCAGGGCGTCATCAGAAGCGGCCCCGCTCGATAGGTCGGTCGCTGCGGTGAAACGGGGATAGGGAATCGCTAAAATATTGACGTCATTAACAGGATCGAATGCATAAATGCCGGTGCGACTCACCGGGCTGCCCACATAATCGAAGCGAGACAAATCAGAGAGACCGTCCGAATAACTCCCAGCCAATGCGGTGAAGCCGGCATTGACAATCGGAACAACGCTCGCGTCTTGGGACAGGCGGATCAAGCGGGACGCGCCCGGACCCTCGTTCACGCGATTGGGCGCCCAGTCGGCGCCGTTTTCCCGAACCGAAGAGAGATGTTTGTGGGTTTCCAGAAGATCGCCCTCCTCGCAAACATACAGCGAGTAGTCTCTGGCGAGCACTTTCGTGTTTGTCGGAAAATCGACCGCTGTGGTCAATGGTCCCGAAAAGACGGCGTTGACAATTTTATTGCCCCCGACCACCTTGGTCTCAACCCGGTCAACGACTGCAAACGCCTGTTGATCCGCCGGGACGATCCAGAGGGTTGCGCCTTGTGGAATCGGTGTGTCGAAAAGATCGTTCAACGGCGCCGTGATGCCGGCGCTCGCGTTGCTCAGCGTCAATATCGGATCAGTGTCGGCCGCAATCGTGACATCGGCTGTGGTCTGCCCCATATAACTGAAATCCGGTGTCACCACTAGGGCGCCGACTGCAATGGTTTCACCATCTGCGACCGCCGTTCCCTCTGGATCGCTATATAGGCTGCCATAGGTCAATGATAACTGTCCGAGTGCTGCGTCCTCAATTCCGGCGACGGTCGCAAGGATCGGATGCACCATCCACAAAAGGGTTCCTTTTGTCATCCCCTCTCCGCTCGAAACCGCCACCCGGTCGAAGGTCCCCATCGCGCGCGCCGTTGACAACGTTGTGCCGAACTTGCTGCTGTTTTGAACCGCAACGGAGATGCCGGTGCCGAACTCGCCGGCGCTGGCAGCCTCTATGGTAAGCTCAGCCGTGCCTGAAACAAAACCAAACGTCCCCGTGGCCGGTGTTGCCGTCATTGTGCTGTTATCCAGAATATCATCGTAGTGTACCACACGAACCACGTAGCAGCGGGTCCCGCCTTCCCTGAAAAATGCTTCCACTGCATGCCCGAGATAATATTCCTGCCGTATATCGAGAGGTTTCCCGAATACCCGATGGAATTCCGAAATACTTGTAATGAGCGTCGCCTGGTTGACCGGCCCGCGCTCTGCCACCCCGACAAAACCGGCGGTCGATGTCCCAACCCCTTCTATCACCTTGACGCTGGACGCAACTTCCTCAACGTAGACTCCTGGCGCAAGATACTCGGCCATCGTCACTCCTCCTTCTTTGCGGTAGATGTTTCCTTGCCTTTCTTGACGCTATCGTTTTGCTTTGCGGCTTTTCTCGTCTCGACCTTGGCAATTTTCTTCGCGTCTTTATCAACGGGATTCTCTCCATCTACCTTTGCGGCTTTGTTTTCTTCTGCCTCGGCCGTGATTGCTTTCTTTTTGTGAACCGCTGGCGCTGATTGTTTGGAGAGTTGCATGCCGGCCCGCCTTGAGAGCCTGGCGACATGTGGCGACACGGCCTCTTTGTCGTTAAGCTCCCGGTGTTGACCGGGAAGCAGTCGACACCATCCACCCCCGGGGAGTGGAAACTCCACAGTTCGATTGGTATGATTACGTAATTTATATGACACTGGTCTCCTCCTGGTTCGTTACACTTCAACCATTGAAAAACTGACCGTAACGTTCTGCCGTTCACTGAACGAGACAGTTTCGACACTGTTCTGGTAGCCGGAAAGCGTGGCCCGAACACGGATATCCGTAATGATCAGGTCCTCTCTTCGTAAGAAATAGAGAAGATATCTTCCGCGGACGTCGGTTTCGCACCGCACATCGGTCTGACGGCCGATCACCCGCAAATCGGGTCCCGTGCCGACAGTGTATAGTCGCACTCGATTTCCAGCGCTGGTACCGACATTCTGGTTCTGAACTACCTGATTATTGACGCGTCTTAGCTCAACGACCACAGAGGCGAGCGGTAGTCCTGTCACCGAATCGGTCACTGTACCGCTCACTCGTTGAATATCGGATAAAAAAGGATAATAGGGTCCGGCCAGCATCCGAATTATTCGATGGTCGACAAATCGAACAAGGTCTCCGGCCTGGAGCGTCTCCGCACCCGATACGACTTCTGTAAGAACGGCGGACACGATACCGACCCCTTCCAGCGGTTGTGCCAATGTCGTGAGGAAGCGGTTGGAGATGACAGCGGTTCCCACTGCCAATCCGGGCCTGAAATCACGGGTCGCAAAGGTGATTGTGCGAGTAGAAAGGTCCACGGATTGAACGACGACAAACGATTCATTCTCTCCGGGTACGTCCAAGACAAAATTATCCGTCGTTGAAAGCGGGATTGTAATGTCATGGAAAAATGGTCGATGATGATGAGTCTGTATCGAAAGAGCGTGGGTTCCGTCCGGTACGTCTGTAAAGACACAAAAGCCGTCACCGTTAAACACCGGTTTACTCAGACTGTCCGCCATTGTAACCTCTACCTGCCTCAAGATGCTGGATGTTATGTCATCGACCATCATCATGGCGACAGAGACACGCCGAAACCGTTGCTCAAATCCCATTCAAAGCTCCCTCGGACCATCTGCCGGAGTTGGGGCCTTCACGTATATGACTTCACCACCTACCGATTTTTTATCGACAATTGAGCCCTCATTAATCAGGTGCGCCAACGCTTTTTCAACCAATTTAATCGATGGTCTAAATTGGTCATCCTCAAACCACCAATTTGCAATTCCTAAAAGATTGTCGGCAGCTCGCGGAAAGTCTTCTATATATTGACGTATTACCCTGATAGTCTTCTCCAATTTATCTTCATCATCATTTGTCATTGTAAGCCTCGTGTAAATTAACAGCAACTTGTATGCCAACTTCTACAAGAGGAAATATGTTAAAGTTTCAAGGATATACTGCAAAAAAAATGGTGGTCCGGGTCTAATATGCCCCACATGTTTGAACTAAGAAAAGCGAACATGTCAGGAACAGGTAGTCATCAGGAAGATGACCAATACCCACCAGGTGGGTCGATAATGCCCCAATCTCCTCATCTGTGAGTAAACATCTTGGTGGAATAGATGGAAGCAACCATTCAACCACCTGTTTGCGGGCATTCCAAACGCAGCTGGTTACAAAATCGAAAAGGTTTTTACTTTCATTTGAAATACGTTCAAAACAGCGGTAATCTTCAAGATTAGCGATGTCTGTTCTTTCAGGAATCGTCTTAGATTCTTGCTGCAGGCGGTTAATTTCAGCTTCCTTTAGGGCGATTTTCTGTTTCTAAAGGCGACCGGTATGGGATAACTCTGCCAGACCTTCTTGATCTAAAATTAAAATATTTTTTCCATCCCCCTTGATAAAGCCGGCCAGGTCCATTTTTTTTAATACACGGGAAATGGTTTCAGGGGTTGTGCCGATCAGACTTGCCAGTTGAACCTTGGAAACAGGCAACGACACGTTGACTGCCGGCGATCTTTCTTTTCCCAATGGGATTGTTTGTAAATGTTCCGCCCCTTCTTCAACCAGGGTAAGAATATAAGCGGCCAGTCTGGCAGGTACTTCTTTCAGACTTAAATTTTCAATCTGAATCGTAAATTCCCTTAAGCGCCTGGACAGGTCTGCCAGCATGTTCATGGCAAGGGCAGGGGACTTTTCAATCTGTTGGACAAATGCCTGCCTGGGCAGAAAAAGAATGGTTGACGGTTCCAATGCCATGGCAGAGGCAGGAAAGTTTTTTCCCTGGAACACCGGGACTTCACCAAATATATGGCCGGGACCGTATATATGCAGGATCTGCTCCTTTCCCTCAAAAGAGATTTTAAATACTTTAATTTGGCCTTCCGCCACGATATAAAACCCTTTGCCTCTGTCACCTTCCTGGAAGATAATCTCTCCTTTGTTCACGCTCAATTCGCTGGCCAAATCGGCAAGGGCCGCACACTGGTCTTCTGTCAGCCCTGAAAAAAGGGGAATGATATGCAGATAATTTTCGATGCGTTGCCTCCGAAAAATATTTTTCAGTTATGGTTTGATTTGGGGCATCCGGATGACGGTAAAAAAAATTAAAGGCTTGATCCAGATCAAGGTTCCCTTTTTTTGTCTATAGTAACTTCAAGCCAGGATGTAAACCCAATTTGAATTTTAAAAATGAAAGGTGTGATCCATGAAAGTTATTCGTAAAATTATAGAAATAGACGACGAAAAGTGTGATGGATGCGGTATTTGCGTGCCCTCCTGTGCCGAAGGGGCTATTCAGATCATTGACGGAAAGGCAAAAGTCATTGCCGATAAATATTGTGACGGGCTTGGGGCCTGTCTTGGGGATTGTCCTAAAGGCGCGCTTAAGCTTATTGAGCGTCAGGCGGATGCGTATGATGAAGAAGCGGTACACACAAGGCTTGATGCGCAAAAATCAGCTGCCGATACCCCCAAATTTAAGGGTTGCCCATCACAGCAGGTAACAACGTTTCCCATCTCCCCGGTATCGGGAATGGGTATGGCAACTGCCGGATCCGCCGGCGCCTCAGCCCTAGGACACTGGCCGGTACAGCTTCGGCTGATTCCCGCCACAGCCCCATTTTTAAAAGATGCAAGCCTGCTGATTACAGCCGACTGCGTTCCCGTTGCTGCACCGTCGTTTCATTCAGATTATCTGAAAGGCAAGGTTGTCATGTTGGGCTGTCCCAAATTTGATGATACTGAGCTTTATATTGACAAGCTTTCGGATATTTTTATGCGGAATAATATCCGGGAGATCACCATGATGGTCATGGAAGTTCCCTGCTGCGCTAAAATGAAATGGATCGTTGAACGTGCCCTGGAAAAATCCCGTGAAAGCATTCCTGTTCACCAGGTAACCATTGCAACCACAGGCCGGGTCTTGTCTGAAACTCCCGATTAAGGGACTCGGAAAATGCAGCACAATCAATGACAGATTCGCCTAACACCTGCGGGATCACTTCGTCACTTGGCGCGGTATTTGTATGGTCAGGCCGCGTTTGTTTTAAATGAATTTGTATTTTAGAAAAAACATGCTAATATCCGATCGAAATTGGATTCAGGTACCGGGAATTAGGCCTGCAAATATCAATAATTCCAGTTGCCTGGCAACATAAAAAATCAAATTCAGGATAGATCAGATGAAATATAATAATGAAACAGCTCGGATCGGCCATATCTCTTTTTGGGGTTTTTGCAGTCATCTTAGTTTGAAAATATTAAGATCCGTCCTGGCCTGGGGGATTCTTTTTTCTTTGACCATGATCCCTTCCGGTGCCATGGCCCAAAACAAAGCTGACCTTGCAGACGGTCTGTATGCAAAAATGGATACGGATAAAGGAACCATTCTTCTTGAGCTTTTTTACAAACAGGCCCCGTTGACTGTTACCAATTTTGCAGGGCTTGCTCTGGGAAAAATGGATACAGATGTTAAAAAGGGCGAAAAGTTTTACGATGGACTGACATTTCACCGGGTGATTCCGGATTTTATGATCCAGGGTGGAGACCCCCAGGGCACGGGCCGGGGAGGTCCAGGATACCGGTTCCAGGATGAGTTCAGTCCTGAATTAAAACATGACGCCCCCGGAATTTTGTCCATGGCCAATGCAGGCCCGGGCACCAATGGCAGCCAGTTTTTCATTACCCACAAAGCCACCCCTTGGCTGGACGGCAAACACACGGTGTTCGGCAAGGTGATCAAGGGCATGACGGTGGTCAATGCCATAGAAAAAGAGGATAAAATTAAAACCGTTGAGATCCTGGCAGTAGGGGATGAGGCAAAGGTTTTCAGAACAGATCAGGATGGCTTTGATGCCATTATTGCAAACAGGAAAGTCCAAATTAAACAGGAAAAAATTAAAGAGATGGAAGCATTTAAAAAAGAGATGCATGAAAAATATCCCGATGCCGTGGAAACCGAATCCGGTCTGATGTATGTGCCGGTACAGGAAGGCACCGGCCCTGCCGTTATGTCCGGGGCAAAAGTACAGGTGCATTATACGGGGCTGTTCACCAACGGCAAAAAGTTTGATTCCTCCCGGGACCGGGGCAACCCCATTGAATTCGTTCTGGGTCAGGGGCAGGTGATCAAAGGCTGGGATATCGGGATTGAAGGCATGAAAAAAGGCGAGGCCCGGCAGCTGTTGATTCCGTATCCCCTGGCATATGGTGAGCGCGGGTATCCTGGTGCGATTCCGCCCAAGTCCACCCTGATATTCGATGTAGAGCTGGTAGACTTCCAATAGATATTAATTGAGTACCGGCATGTTCTTCATTTGTTTTAAGATGCGGGATTGGCGTTGCAGGACATAGGGGTCGGGGGTGACTGCAGACCGTTTGTGGGGACTTGGCAGGATGGCAGCCAAAAGGGCTGCCTGTTTAGCTGTCAAATCTTTGGCATCGCAGGAGAAATAGGCTTGGGCTGCCGCCTGGGCACCCACATTGGCCCTTCCCCAGTCTACGGTATTAAGATAGATCTCCAGAATTCTTTTTTTATCCCAGACCAGTTCAATCATGACCGTGTACCAGGCTTCGGCAAGTTTTCTGGCGAAGGTGCGGCTTGAGGGAAGAAAAAGGGAGCGGGCTGCCTGCATGCTGATGGTGGATGCCCCCCGAAATCCTTTGTGGTTAATGATCTCCTCCACGGCATTTTTTATTTCCCTGAAATCAAATCCATGGTGCTCCATGAAACGCTGGTCTTCGGAGGCCAGCACGGCCTGTTGTAGATATACGGATATCTGAGCGATATCCTTCCATTCATAGGCCCTGGCCTTGAAAGGCATCTTTTTATAGGCTGCAATGGCCTTTTCATAAACCATGTTGACCGTGAAGGGCGGATTGAAAAATCTGAAGGCGACAACCTGGAGAAATGTGGTTGCTACGACGGCAATAACCAATCCGGCAACGGTTTTTTTTGTCCAGCTCATAACTCTTTTTTTTAGATTTTTATTCATTTTTTCTTGGGGTGGGTCCAGGCCATTGCTTTTTTAAATTTCGATTTTTAAGAATATTGCCAAACCACAAATCTAAGGGTATCTTTATTTTTACGCAGAAAACTGCATGTACAACCCCGATTTTAAAGTTATACTGATATATGGCGGTATCATCCAAACCCCGTGTGAAGAATATATCAATATCAATATTAATTTGCCAGACCTGGATTTTGCTGCGGCCGGACGAGCCGCCGGGGAGTGTAAGTTAAAATAATGGACCTTACCCTGCTGGTGGACAATACGACGTTTACAGACCGTTATCTGACAGCCGAGCCTGGTTTGTCAAAACGGACCATTGAAGGTCTTGCCGTAAAACATCCGAAACTTGTGGCCCATCCGGAAGTTTTTTCTTCGGTGTCTGTTGACGGACTTGCGGAGATCGGGTCTCTGGTGACAAAGGAAAAAGCCGCTCGTCACATGGCGCTGACCCTGACTAAAACGCCTGTCAACTTAAGTTCCCGCCTTGTTTTTTTTAGGTGAAATCCCCAGGGAAAATTTGATCCCAGGCCTTGACGCTATAAATATGACTCTGTGCCGGATTCTATCCCGGTCACTATCGTGGGCGATCTCCATTACCGAAACATTTTTGGGGTTAAAAACGCGGTGAGCTGCATCCTGCGCAGGCCGATATCTGTCCATGAATCTGCGTCCAGTTCCAGCCGGACATAGGCGCAGGTAGGCAGCTTTTCTATGGTTGTGTCTCCCACCCGGTTGCAGAAGTCATGAAATGCCGGATTATGGCCCACAATAACGGCCTGCTCAATGTTTGCAGGCAGATCGTCCCGGCAGAATTCCAAAAGGTCGTGGGCGTTGAAGGTGTATAGTTTTTCTGCCACGGTCCAGGTAAAAGAGATCTTTTTAAGACTGCCGGCAATTCTTTCAATGGTTTCCCTGGCCCGGGCTGCAGGGCTTGTGAAAACATTGGAAAAATCACAGCCTGCTTTTGCAATTTCAGGCGCCATGACAGCGCATGCCCGGATGCCCCTTGGGGCCAGGGGTCTGTCAATATCTGCAAGGCTTGTCTCCTTCCAGCTCGATTTGGCATGACGGATGAGGTGAAGAGTTTTCATCGTTGACATAAGTACTCCAGTCCATAAAAAATATGCTGCAAAATAATACGATATGATTACATGGATACGCAAGTCCTGCTGACACTCATTTTTACAAAATTTTAAGTTTTCGTTCAGATTTCGTTCAGACACTAAAATATGATGAAAAGGTTAAAGTGATCCGTGAATATGAAGTCTGTTCAATGGGTTGGAAACCAGTGTGCAATTTATTGAAGTGGACGGTTGACTTTTTATTATCCAGGGAATTATGTTTGTATTTTACGCCATTTTTAGTTAGCATATGAGCCATATGGCAAAGCTGGCTTCACTATAACGACCATGTCCTGACGGATACAACAAACAATGAAAGATGTGAGTATTGAGAAAACAGCTTGTTTTAAATCTCACTACTCATAACTTTCTTATAAAAACTAATGAGCAAATGAGGTGGAATATTGTTAACACGAAATAAAAATAAGGGGGGGGAGGGGATTTGAAACAAATTAACAATTGGTCGGCATTGCACTTTTTAGCCTCTTTGGGTGCAGGGGGAATGGTGGTTACTTTTTTTATGTATTTTTTGTTCTGGGTCCCCCATCCTGGGAGACCGATTCCCGTTTATGCGGACTGGTTTTCCCATATACAAACCGCAAGTACAGGGAAACAAGCTATGATGCTTTTAGGGCTTGCCGGCATTCTTTTTTTCGCCTGGTTACATTTCAAATGGCTGTTTTTAAATTTTACTCAATACCGAATTTTTAAGGCAAACGGAGGGGTAAAAAAAATTATCGGAACCAATGCCCATACACAACTTATGGCAATGCCGTTAACTTATGCCATGAGTCTCAATATCTGTTTTATTCTTTCAGCCATTTTTATCCCGGGGTTATGGAATGTCGTTGAGTGGCTCTTTCCCATCTCGATATTTGTGTTTACGATCATCGGTGTGTGGGCCAGTCGAATTTATCTGGATTTTTTTAGTCTTGTCCTGCAGAGCGGCAGTTTTGATCACACAGCCAACAATTCACTTAGCCAAATGTTACCCAGTTTTGCCTTTTCCATGGTTGGTGTCGGGCTGGCTGCCCCGGCTGCAATGAGCCAAAATACCGTTGTTATCGGAATTAGTTATTTGTTATCAATTTTTTTTACAACAGGGGCGTTATTCATAGGGCTGATCAAATTGATTATCGGCATGAATGACATGATCAAACAAGGGGTGTCCCGGTCATCCCTGCCGACGCTTTGGGTGGTGATACCGATATTGACGACAGCAGGCATCGCCGCAATGCGGTTAAGCCATGGTCTTCATTCCCTGGAACTCGGCCATGGTGCCCCAGATTATATTTTGCTTGCAATCATTTTTTCCATCCAGATCGTATTCTTTCTTCTGGGATGGTCTGTCATGAAACGGATGAAGTATTTTAAGGCACTACTCAATCATGAGGAGGACACACCTGTAACTCTTGCGCTGATTTGTCCCGGTGTCGCTTTTGTTGTTATGGGTCACTTCGTTTTGAACAAAGTGATCGCAGCAGTCGGAATTCTAACGAAATTTGATTATACTTACATGGCGATTTCTTTTGTCTTGATTGTTTTGCAGTTCATTACAGGTTGGTTATTGATCAGGCTTGCACGCAAGCAGCTGCGGTATACTTAACGATAAGTTTGTTTTTAATACTCGATCATCGAGTGATAAAAAATGCGGACTGTTTGCATGGTTCAATTCCAATTTTTTATTGTTATAACCCATAAAAAAAGGAGGAGGAATGGCTTCGGTTGGATGTGAGAGACCACACGCTGGTTTGATTGAACAGGAAGAAAAAAGTAAACAAGAAATAAAAGAAACTAAAAAAGGAGTTGTTAATATGATTCGTGTAGGACAAAAAGCGCCTGATTTTCAGGCGCCGGCATATTATAAGGGTGATTTTACCTCTATTAAATTGTCTGACTATCTTGGCAAGTGGGTTGATCTTTGTTTTTATCCCGGCGATTTTACATTTGTCTGAGCCACCGAAATCTCGGCGGTCGCTGAGAAAAATGAAGAATTTGAAAAACTGGGCGTACAGGTGCTGTCCATGAGTACGGACTCCATTTTTGTTCATAAAATGTGGGAAGCGGCAGAGCTGTCAAAAATGGTGGGAGCAGGAAAAATACCATTTCCCATGTTGTCTGATGGCGGCGGAAAGATTGGGCAGATATATGGTGTATATGATGAGAATGCGGGTGTGGATATCCGGGGCCGTTTTCTCATAGATCCCGACGGCGTTGTCCAGGCATTTGAAATGCTATCACCGCCTGTGGGACGTAATGTATCTGAAACAATCCGGCAGATACAGGCCTTCCAGCTTGTCAGGGAAACCAAGGGAGCCGAGGCCACGCCGTCCGGCTGGAGACCGGGAAAAGTAACGCTTAAGCCGGGACCCGGCTTGGTAGGTAATGTATGGAAAGAGTGGAAAACACAAATGGCATTTGATTGAAACGATTAAAGCGATAATAAGTGTTTATCAGGGGGCATGCTGAAGCTGGTAAGTTTTAGTATTGCCCCCTTCATATTGTCTATTATAACCCGCCATGCTCCATAATTAATACCAGCCCGTGCGGCTTAACGACCCGTTTCGTTTAACGTAAAAAATCAGTTTACAACCCACACGGTACAATCAACAGCCGATTGAACGACCTTTGTCGAAACCGAGCCAAACAAAAACTCTTCAGCTTTGCTCACTCCGCGCCTACCGATTACAACTGTATCGTAATTCCCTTCTTCCCTGATCCTCAAAATATCCATACCGATACTGCGTCCGGTAGTACATATATCTGTATCATGAAATGGAGATTTGCAACTAGCAAAATATTGTTCAGTTACAACATCAGCACAAGCACCTTGTTTTATGAGGCTTTGCTTTGCCAATGACAGCTTTTCAGTCATTTCGACTTCGTTTTTTCTACACTGACTGACCCAAATTTCATCATCAGGGTAAAGATCCTTATCCGGCAGCCTTTCGACATAAAGGATTAAAACTCGGGATATGGGGTAATGCTTCACTATATCACCCACATATTCAACCGCTTTGAAAGAATTTTCAGATCCATCAAATGCCACGAGAATCTTATTAAGTGTCATAATTTCACCCCCCCCCTGTTTAATTAGACATTATAAAGACCGAATCTCTTTTAAACTTTTATTCATATCAACCAGTATTTCATCTACCGACTCATAGAAAACCGAACTTGAAGACGATAAATGCATCAAGATATTATTTAATGAGTTTGGAATATAATTATATATTTTCTTCACATTAACGACACGGTTGCCTATAACTACAGAGTAATCACCTGCATTCAGTGTATTGAGAATAGAATTTTCCGTTCTGAGTTCCAGCAAAGTCTGCATAGTAAGATTTGCTTTACCGACAAGATACACAAGAATGCTTTTTAATCCGAAAATATCCAGAGCAAAGGGATTTTCGTAAAGCTCAAACGCATAATCAAAGTCGATCCACCGATATGCGCCGGTGCCACTTTCAACCCACAAGTGATCACGCCGGATATCGCCATGTTTTTCATCGTGGCTGTGCAAAAAACTGATTGCTTCGCACGCATTGATAAACTTCTCAAGTATATCAGGAAAATATTCATGAAAATAAGTTTTATGATCCACCGGGATATCGTCCACCACAACGTCAAGCCGCTTTCCGCGAATGATATCCAAGACCCTGACATTATTTCCTGCTGTGTCATCCTTAGAATATCCCTGCATGAAACGCATATCCCCTTTAACAAGATCTAAGATTCTAGCTTCTTTACGAGGACTTCTATAACACTTAATTTCGAACGGCCCAATATGCATTGGAAATGTTTCATAAAAGGCTAATTTTAAAATTTGAGACTGACCGGATTCAAGATGCTTAACGCGCTTTACCCAATATTTCGGGTCAACCAAGCCAAATCGGCGCTCCTGCTCATTTTTAAGTACAAGAAAATGCTCATTTCCAAGTTTCATGACATCACTGTAATCAATACTCATAAATTCAGTCGAATCAGTGAAAATTTTCCCAAAACGGGACATTGGGGAATCAGGCATATACTTATGGATAAGTTTTTTAACCTCACTACTCATAGACACTCCTGATATTATATATGAACTCAATGATCCAGATCAAGCAACATAACACCGCTTATAAACTTATCAAAAGGGTACCACAACAGAGTTAAAAGTAAAATAGCAAGGCTAATTTATTTCAACTCCCAGGTTCAGCCTATTTTAAGAACCTTTGCTCCCCTGATGGTTCCTTTTTTCAGTGCTGCCAAGGCCTGGTTAGCCTCTTCAAGTGAGAATTCCTCAACCTCCGGCCGGATGCCAAACCGGTCAGCCAGGGTTAAAAATTCTACTACATCCTTACGGCAGATATTGGCAACACTCTTGATCTCTTTTTCCATCCAAAGATGAGCTGGATAATCCAGTTTTAAAAGGTAATCCTCCTGATAATCCTGATAATCCGATAATCCGGGGACATCTATGATAAGTTTTGTCAAGGGGAAAATGTAGATTTCCCTTCACTTTTTAAAGACATTCTCCAAAAGCGTTAAATGGCCCATTGCATTAACTCCTGATCTTTTTAATCTATTTCATTTAAGTGCCAAAAAGATAAAGATCTTTTGACCAGACATCTATTTGCTGTATCAGGTCCTTTTGTAAAGGAACCATCACAGAAGATTAAGTTTGGGTAAACCCGCTGACCTTGAAACACTATAAATGATGTATCACGGCGGTTGCCGATCACATAGTCCCCAGAAAGCAAGGACCAGCGGGAAGATCTATTGTAAATGCAATGCTATTAATTTATCAATGCGACCGTATCAGGCAGCCTGATATGGAGCTGTCACCTCAAAATCCTTTTTGGATTTTTCAACAGCCAGCATATAGGCTACAAGTTTTCTTGCTACGGCCAGGGTCGCTCTATTCTTGTTTCCCTTTCTCAATTCCCTTTCATGAATTTCAGCCAATTGAGGATTCCAATGTGGTGCAAGTTTTGCCGCCTCAACCAGAACAGTTTGCAAATGTTTATTTCGTTTTTTGGATATCGGACCACGACTTTCTTTGCCGGCAGATTCTTTTTGAGCCGCGCAAAGGCCACAATAACTAACTGCCTGACGTACTGCTCCAAATCGCTCTACCTCACCGACTTCCAACACCCAGGTTAAAGCCGTCACCTCTCCAACCCCACCAATTGTTTGCAGCCGGGTTACCCGTTCTCGGATCAGCGGGTTTTCTTTTAGCACCCGTACGAGCTTTTTGAATATTAGTAAAAATCTCCAGATTTGACCTGCTAAGTTTTAACATTTCTGAGACGGATGATGAGACATGCTCAATGGTGTCCATTAATTCCCAGAAATAGCGTTTGCCATGTAGCTTTTTTTTGTTGTATTCAGCACAGACCTCCATTAAAAGTCCAGAGAATTTATTTTTAGTTTGGGTTGCTGTTCTGACTATGTGGTTTCTGTATCTTAAAATTCTTCTTAATTCTCGCAACTCGCTCGGAGCCATATAACATTCCGGTAACAGATCAACTCTGAGAAGGTCACATATTTTCTGGGCATCAGATAGATCGTTTTTCTTTTAGCTGCTGTAATCGCTTTGAGCATTTCAGGATGAGCGACCTTGATATCATCGGCATAAGGTTTTATGAAGTCATAAATCCAAGCCGGTAAACATTGTTGCTTCCATTAGCAAAAAAATTCATGTCCTGTGAGCCATTTTCAATGGCCGCTTTGCTAGATTTTAATTATATCCGGTTGAAATCGTTCAAGCGCTTCAATATATTTTTGTGCCCGGAACATGAACATGCCGCTGTTCCATAGATAATCGCCTGAATTCAGGTAGGTTTACGCCTTGGCCGCATCCGGTTCTGATCCCAGCTTATATCACCGTCAGTTGCCT
>NZ_CM001488.1:3936070-3974658 GCF_000233695.2 Desulfobacter postgatei 2ac9
ATCTTCAATTAGTTGACGAGGCTACATATAGGTTCACTTTCGTTACGGCCTGCATCTTTGCCCATAAGAAACTTACAACCCCTGGTTACCCCAGACGCTGCTTCCCGGTGCTAAGAAGGCGTACGGACAATTCCTCCTTCAGGACTTTAACCTGTTAGAACTACAGTTGTTACGGCATACGGACACCTTACTTATTTGTTGACAGGAATTAGAATGTTTGTTTAAATCCCTTCATGGCACGAATGGCAAGGGCAGTGGCGCCGGGTTTTCCCCATCACATTACACAAAGGGGGAATAGAAGGCAGCAGACATTTTTCAGCGATCAGGACTTTAAAGCCTATCTGGCTTTGATGGCGGAATGGTGTTTGAACTATAAGGTTGATATATGGGCCTATTGCCTGATGCCCAATCACATTCACCTGATTGCAGTTCCTGAAACCAAGGATGGATTAAATCTGGCCGTTGGGGAAGCACACCGGCGATATACGAGCATGATCAATTTCAGGGAGGGTTGGCGCGGTCATTTATGGCAGGGGCGGTTTGCATCATTTATCATGGAAGAAAGTTACTTGCTGGCATGCATGATCAATTTGCAACTGACAGAAAGAAAGCAAAAGAAGACCTTGTATATGCATTGTTATATGTATATAATTGAATTATGAAAATCATATGGGATGAAAGCAAACGGCAAAGCAATATAGTCAGGCATGGGCTTGACTTCGCCCAAGCCCACATGGTTTTTGCCGGGTCCACGTTCACCTTTGAAGACACCCGAATGGATTATGGTGAACAGCGGTTTGTAACCATTGGATTATTGGATGGTGTTGTGGTTATCGTCCATACAGAAAGTACCGATGAAATCAGAATAATATCCATGAGAAAGGCGACCAAAAATGAACAAAGACTCTATTTCAAAAACCTCTATGGATGATGAATACCCGGAAGTAACCCAGGCTGATTTTGACAGGGCTGTTCTTCGTCAGGGATTAAAACCAGTAGAAAAAAAACAGCGGATTACCATCATGCTGGATGCCGGGGTTATTAGTTATTTCAAATCAAAAGCAGGAAAAAAAGGATACCAGACCCTTATCAATGAAAGTTTAAAAAAGATTATAGCAGAAGACCAAACGGACCAGCCGAACCTTGAAAATATGTTAAGAAAAGTTATCCGGGAAGAATTAGAGAAAGCGTCTGCATGATTATTTATTATTGGGAATATGGCCCCTCATCTCAGATATTGTCGACCATTTCAATTGATCCATACTTGGCTTTACAGAAAGAGAAATCTGGGGACATCTATGATAAGTTTTGTCAAGGGGAAAATGTAGATTTCCCTTCACTTTTTAAAGACATTCTCCAAAAGCGTTAAATGGCCCATTGCATTAACTCCTGATCTTTTTAATCTATTTCATTTAAGTGCCAAAAAGATAAAGATCTTTTGACCAGACATCTATTTGCTGTATCAGGTCCTTTTGTAAAGGAACCATCACAGAAGATTAAGTTTGGGTAAACCCGCTGACCTTGAAACACTATAAATGATGTATCACGGCGGTTGCCGATCACATAGTCCCCAGAAAGCAAGGACCAGCGGGAAGATCTATTGTAAATGCAATGCTATTAATTTATCAATGCGACCGTATCAGGCAGCCTGATATGGAGCTGTCACCTCAAAATCCTTTTTGGATTTTTCAACAGCCAGCATATAGGCTACAAGCTTTCTTGCTACGGCCAGGGTCGCTCTATTCTTGTTTCCCTTTCTCAATTCCCTTTCATGAATTTCAGCCAATTGAGGATTCCAATGTGGTGCAAGTTTTGCCGCCTCAACCAGAACAGTTTGCAAATGTTTATTTCGTTTTTTGGATATCGGACCACGACTTTCTTTGCCGCCAGATTCTTTTTGAGCCGCGCAAAGGCCACAATAACTAACTGCCTGACGTACTGCTCCAAATCGCTCTACCTCACCTACTTCCAACACCCAGGTTAAAGCCGTCACCTCTCCAACCCCACCAATTGTTTGCAGCCGGGTTACCCGTTCTCGGATCAGCGGGTTTTCTTTTAGCACCCGTACGAGCTTTTTTTGAATATTAGTAAAAATCTCCAGATTTGACCTGCTAAGTTTTAACATTTCTGAGACGGATGATGGGACATGCTCAATGGTGTCCATTAATTCCCAGAAATAGCGTTTGCCATGTAGCTTTTTTTTGTTGTATTCAGCACCGACCTCCATTAAAAGTCCAGAGATTTTATTTTTAGTTTGGGTTGCTGTTCTGACTATGTGGTTTCTGTATCTTAAAATTCTTCTTAATTCTCGCAACTCGCTCGGAGCCATATAACATTCCGGTAACAGATCAACTCTGAGAAGGTCACATATTTTCTGGGCATCAGATAGATCGTTTTTCTTTTTAGCTGCTGTAATCGCTTTGAGCATTTCAGGATGAGCGACCTTGATATCATCGGCATAAGGTTTTATGAAGTCATAAATCCAGCCGGTAAACATTGTTGCTTCCATTGCAACCGTCCAAGGGCGGGGAAGTTGCTCCATCCATTCTTCCAATGCCGGCCTGGTTGCAGATATCACTCCATTCCCAAGAAGTGTTCCATCGCCTGCTTTAATACAATAAGCGATAATTTTTTTGTGGATATCTAAACCAATGTAATGCATACTCATTATGACCTCCTTGTGGTAATTGATTCTGGATGACTCAGGTTATTCCAGCCGCTTTCTAAAGCCATCATGCCGCTTGGAGGTCTTTTTGTAAAGAGAATCTGCCGATTTAAAATTCATTTTCACTATGGTAAGATACCATTCATTACCAGCTCGGAGGATAGGGCAATGCTGGGAAGCAACCTGAGCGCCGTAGCTGGTGACGGAGACATGGGGGTGATATACAGTCAATTGCGTATTGCCCCTCTCCCATGTTTCTGTCCATAATGCGTTAAATCCCGGGGGGTTGGGGCTGGCCCCCAAATTAAAATCGGGTATTATTCCTTGCGTAACTTATGCATTCAAACATCTTACATATTTTTCTTCGACCTGGCTTCTTTGGCCTGAGTCGTCTCTCTAAAATAGTCTCCAATTGCTTTACAAAAGCCGTTTTTCCCAACGGTCGGCCATTACGTTCATGCTTTCTGAACAATTCGATTTCAGATTCCTTAATATCCGAAGATAAAAAATCACCCCATGATGTCTTGACAATCTCAAGCAAGGGTCTTGTTTTGACAAGAACGTCATCCTTTTCATTCATATGCGCGCCGGCGCTACTCCATTTCCAATCCTCAGGACGTTTTACAAGACCGGCACGGACCGGGTTATACTCGATATACCGCGTGCATGCCAGCAAGTAACTTTCTTCCATGATAAATGATGCAAACCGCCCCTGCCATAAATGACCGCGCCAACCTTCCCTGAAATTGATCATTCTCGTATATCGCCGGTGTGCTTCCCCGACGGCCAGATTTAATCCATCCTTGGTTTCAGGAACTGCAATCAGGTGAATATGATTGGGCATCAGGCAATAGGCCCATATTTCGACCTTATAGTTCAAACACCATTCCGCCATCAAAGCCAGATAGGCTTTAAAGTCCTGATCGCTGAAAAATGTTTGCTGCCTTCTATTCCCCCTTTGTGTAATGTGATGGGGAAAACCCGGCGCCACTGCCCTTGCCATTCGTGCCATGAAGGGATTTAAACAAACATTCTAATTTTTGTCAACAAATTTGAGTCAGGAAGTTTGGTAAGACCTTTTCGTATTTCCCCGATGGTTATGACAGATAAAAAAAGCATCTCATCAGGAGTGTTATTTATCCAATTTATGACCTTTCCGTTTGGAGTTGCCTTGACTAATTCTGATATCACACAAGTATCTAATAAATAATTCAAAATTCAACATCCCTCGGATAATCTTTTTGTCTTTCAAATTCAAAGCCATCATCCATTTTGGGGCAATTTAAAAGAAAGTCTTTCAAGGTCGGTTTTTGGGTAGTTATTTTTTGATATTCTTTAACCGATAAGATAACTACAGCGTCCTTGCCCCTACGCGTTACATACTGTGGCCCCATTTTCAAAGCATTTTCAACAACCTGACTGAATTTTGCTTTAGCATCTTGTAATTTCCATGATGTATTCATGAAACCTCCTGTTGATTGTTTTTTTTGAAAATAGTCAGTCTAGTCCATTTGTAATACTAAGTCAATTCTTTTCTTTGGTTATTGCCGGACATTTTTTTAGGAGGATAACAGATGGCATTCAGGACTGGCAGTTCAGGCAGATTGTGGATGCTATACAGAATCTGTTTGCTATGCTTGGCGTAACCTGGTTGCCGGAGGTGGACTGGAAATTCTGGATGGATTCAGCCGATTCCCTCACAGAATGCCATCCCACGGTTGCTGCCGGGATTTCGGCCAGAAAAAACATTGATCACCTGTCAAATATAAAGCATTCAAAACTTGCCGACGTCCGAAAACGTCATACAGAGATTCTGACGCAGCTGCTGGTGGCGCTGCGGACAAGGAATTATTCCATAAGAACCGAACAGTCTTATGAATCATGGGTAACGCGTTTTATCTCCTTTTGAGGCAACCGGGAGCCGGAAAAGCTTGGCAGCGGTGAGGTTGTCACTTTCCTGCAGCATCTGGCCGTTCAGCGAAATGTTGCGGAAAGCACCCAGAATCAGGCGTTGAATGCCTTGGTCTTCTTTTATGACAAGGTACTGAAACAGCCCCTGGGTGATATTGGTAATTTTGTACGCGCTAAACGCCTCAGGCGTCTGCCCGTGGTGTTAACCCGGAGCGAGGTTGCCAAAATTCTTGGGCAGATGGCCGGCACGCAAAAGCTGATGGCTTCCCTGCTTTATGGTACGGGTATGCGGTTGATGGATTGTGTCAGGCTCAGGGTCCAGGACATTGATTTCGGGTACCAGCAGATCGTGATCCGGGACGGAAAAGGGAAAAAGGATCGTATGCTGCCCTTGCCCGAACGGCTTGTAAACCAGCTTAAGACCCACCTTGAAGCGGTGCATGAGATTCACGAAACAGATCTGGAGAAAGGACTTGGTGAGACATCTCTTCCCAATGCCCTTGAACAAAAATATCCCGATGGCGCCAAAGAGTGGGGATGGCAGTATGTGTTTCCCAGCGGCCGGCTTTCCGTTGATCCAAGGAGCGGTAAGACACGCCGCCACCATATCCACGAAAACGGTCTTCAAAAAGCCATCAAAAATGCCGCCCAGCAGGCAAATATTACCAAAAGGGTAAATTGCCACGCCCTGCGCCACAGTTTTGCCACCCATCTTCTGGAAAGCGGTTATGATATCCGTACGGTTCAGGAGTTGCTCGGCCATGCAGACGTAAGAAAACCAATTCGTCTTATATAGTCAATTGGCAAGTCAAATCAGCGGTTTAATCTAACCCCACCAACACCGCCCCTGGGCCTCATGGCCTGGGGGTTTTGTTTTTGACTTGATTTGATCTGATACGATAGGTGTTTTATATGAAACTCCGTCAATTCCGTTGAGTTCTATTACTATTCGGTCGAGCAGTCTGTCATGAATTCTTTGGTTTTTTTATCCATCCCAGGATATTCTGATTTAATGTATTCTCTAAACGGGCGATGCAACGGTGAAAAAAGGTTGTAATTTGAAACTATTTCTTCAAAACTCATATCATCTATCGGGTCTGGTCTATCTTTTTTCCATACAGCGAAGGAATGGACAATAGCAGCAGATCTTGGTTCTATTTTTTCTTCTTTTATCTTTCGGCCTGTGTCTATGCTTTTATAGAAATCATGATTTTCTATTTTACCCAACAGGGAATAAAATTTATCTCTCCAATATTCTTCCTGTTCTTCACAAATAATCTTAAAAACCTTGGTATGTAATTCATCCCGGAGCTTTCTGTAACGTGCTATATGTCGAGCAGCTTTTAGCCATTTGTGTTTGTTGTTGATGGGTCGTCCATTTTCCATAACCAAAGAATCGTATGCGAGCTTCAGAGATTGCTTTAGTTGCTCAAAAAGTTCTTTGTCATCAGAAAACTGTTTATCCCTTATATTTTTTGTAACGGTAATAATGAGAGATAATGCAGCAATACCAAGCGATATTAGAGATATTATAATTGCCATCTCACTAACTCCAATTATGGGTTTGTTTAATTCGTTCATAACTAAGTTGTCGGAATTATATGATTCACCGATACCCTTTATTACTTTGCACAGTTAGGATTGTCAAATGCTAAAAGCCAGCAGTATCTTTTTTCAAGCTTCGATTTAACAGATTTACCCTTCCCACAACTCCGATTCACACCAGATCATCAAGAAGAATGCCGGATAATTTAGATTTGCACCCCTTGGCTTATGTCAATGATATGAAATTATGATTGCCCCTGTGGTGGATCAGTGCTATTTGAAGTCTGACTGGCTTTGGGTCAATTTTTTTTTGTGAAAGACAACAAAAGGCGTTACGGAAAACGGATTTAGCATGAGAAATAAAAAAGCGGTTATCGATGCTGGCATTCCTATTGAGCAACTAAAACTTATTGCCGTTAAGCGGGAAAAGTTGCAATGGAAATATGGTGAAAAAGGTAAATTATGCAATATTGAAGATGCTTGTATTGAGGCTATGCGTGACAAAGGATGGAACGGGTTTCATGATGAAGGTGGTGCACTGCGAATACTGATCAAATGCGCAGCTTTGCCTGATATCGCAAAAATGAACATAAAAAACCATTACCCTAATGCAGGTGCAAATTTTTATTATAATTCCGAACATCCTACACTACCTTTGCATGAATTCACAGGAATGCAGTTACTTGAGAATATTACAAACGCAACAAACAAACAAATTTTGAAAAACATTAAATTTCTACAAGTATTCCAATCGGGTCGTCCTATTAATACGATGCCATTCTCTCAATTTCTTCATCCCAGCAGTGAAAAATTCCTTATGGAAATGTTCAACCATGTTGGCATAAAGCGACTATATGAAATTGCAAAATTAGTTTGCTTACAAAAAAAGATGCCTAAGACTGCATTGGAACATAAACATTGCATGGGGACCAGTAGGGATTTGAAAGAGATACATAAGTGGAAGGCTGCGAAACCTGACCGATTTAGTTTCCCTGATCTAACCTTGATAGGTAATCAAGGAATAAAGTTTTTTGAAGTAAAATCTCCGAGCGACAAGGTTTCTCCTTTTCAGATTAACGCTTTCATACAAGTTCTTTTTCCTTTAGGTTTATCAGGGGTGATTCTTGAAGTGTTAAAGGCTTAAAGTTTGGCCAGGAAAAAGCTGCGTGGCTGATTAATAAAGTGAACAAGTGGTATACCTATGAGTAACGCTATAGTTTTTGCCGTCATAACCGGAATCGGCGTTTATGGATTAATCATGTTATTAATTAAGCGGCGCCACTATAGATTTAAATATGAATTTGGCATCGAATTCCTAAACAACCTGCAAAAATATTGGGAAAGCAGCGGGAAAGATTGGGATACATATAGCTGGCTCATTCATCGATCCAATAAGATGCAGGGTGAAATGGGGGGGCATGGGGTTACTCACGGATACAAGCCTCCATATCAAAACTTCATCATTAAACGTTACGAAATAATTTTGAATATGATACCTGAATTGAGAAAGTGTTTGGAAAATGACCTTCTAAGGACTAATCCCTTGGCATCCCAGTATTTTAATGCGCTCCAAGAGTCTTTGGTAAGGTATATTGGTAGCATTGAAGATATGGAAACTGATTTAAAAAAGGAATTAAAAAATCCAATAAAATGGTTCAGACATGGCGTGCGTGATATTGTGGCGCTTCCTGCATATCTATTGGGTTGGTTAGGAGTTATAAGTGATTTAACTGTAAAAAGGATTGTATCAAGTCTTCTGTTCTCTGCTATATCTGGGATCTTTGCTCTTGTGGGTTTTGTCTCTGCAATATTAACAATAGTGATTGGCTGGGACAAATTTCTAGAAATTGTTACCAAAATATGGCCTTAACGAAAAAGGTAGAATAAAACAAACCACAATTTTATCGGAGTATAAAAAATACCTCACCGCCTGATCTAATCCATCCCGCCACCTCCCCCACAACCCCGCATTCCTGCCATATCATCAAGCAAAATGCCGGATAATTTTAAGGTTCTTCCATTCTGGGATATTAGGACCCTGGGCCGGGGTTAAATCAACCCCAAAGACGCTCTTTTCTTTTTAACCAATGTCAACCGCCAGCAGTTGATTTTCTTGCCAACCTCTTCTTGGGAGAAGAATCCTTGATTTTGATTTTTCTTTGCAGGTTGTTCCTCAGTCTTTTCAAGTTCGAAGCCCTGTTTTTCATAAAACTTGTTACTTTTCCAACCGGCAGGACATTTGGCAAAGATGCTGTGAGCGCCTTCGACCTTCTTGAGCTTGTCCAGCATTTCAGAACCAGCGCCTTTTCGGGTAGAGACGATTTCAGTAATGGTAAGTTGGCGGTCCCTGCGGAGATGAAACACACACATACCGCCGTCAATCAAAATCAGTTCCCCGTTATCCCGGGCTTTTATCAATCTTTCCATGAGTGCCATAAATGAATCCTCCATCAGTTTCAGCCACACTATCAAAGGCTTTGACCATTATCAATCAAATTAATCAGGTAAGATAAAACAACCAAAAAGTACACAACATGCTGATATTTCAAGTTAAAAATAAAAAAACCCTTTATTTTTCTTTATTTTTATTATAAAATAGAAAAAAATGGTAAAAGTAATGGGAGAACAAAATAATGAATTTGAAACAGGCGAGACAACAAGCAAGGCTGAGTCAACAGCAGGTAGCACAGGCCGCCGGTGTTTCAGCGATGACCATCTCCAACCTGGAAAGAGGCAGACACCGGCCCCAGCCAGCAACGGCAAGACGGCTGGAACGTTTGTTTGGACAGATCCTTGAATTTGCTGCTGAGGAAGAAGGGGCCATCCAATGAAGTAGCCAAAAACACATAAAAAAGCCGCTGAGCAATCGGATCTTGGAATGATGGAATTCTAACCAGGGACCGGAGGCAGGCACAAACGGTTAGACAGAAATCAAGCCGGGCAGAAATTGGGGAAACCCTTTATCTGACCCGGCTTTTTTATTTTTGAAACACAAGAGTGAGGAAAACAAGATGCAAAGTTTCAACGAACTACAAGCGTTTCTCCAAGATGTCCAGCAACGCAAGATGGATCTCAATGATCAGAAGAACGCCTTGATTGGACAGCGTGAGAAGCTGAGAGGGACATGGGAAGATGCTGTTTTCAACGGTGAAGGGGAGACCGAAGCCAAGCAAGCCATGGTTGATTTGGAATCCAAGATTGATGATTTCAGCGACCACATCCGCATTCTGGAAAGCCGGACCAAAACTTCCAGCAAAGTTCAAGAACTGGCAAAGGCTGTTCACGATGACTGCGCCCATACCTTGGCAGGGATGAGGAACAACTATCTTTCCCAAGCAAGCAAGGTTGAAAAAATCAAAAATGATTACCTGCGGGAGCTTTCCATTCTGGGAGAGATTCACAAGGTTGCTGAGCGATACAGTTTCTATGCTTCTGAGGCCAGCCGCTACATTCCCGGACAATCCGTCCATGTGGGCCTGAACGCTGACAAATTCAAAGATGTTGCTATTGATGAGAACCTTGTCAAAACAACATACAAAAACGGCAGAAACAAACAATAATTTATGAGGTGAACCAATGGAAAAAGAACAGAAAATTCAGGAATTTGCAGAAAAGAACGGCTTGACAGAAGCAGAAGCAACGTTGGTTTATGTCGATGGCGACCCGGAACAAACCATGTTGAATTTCTCAACGTTGAAGGGTGTGAAAGTTGGCAAAGTCAAGGAAGCTGACCAGCTCAGGAATGACGATCATGTAAACCAGACCAATGATTTACTTGCACAGGCCAACGAAGCCCTGAAAGCCGGGGACGTTTACAAATCTATTCATCTACGCCGAATGGCTCACGGAATCCAGACACAATGAAAAGGAAAACCTCATAAACCTTATGCCTAATCAGTATAATAGAATAACACAGATTTTACAGTTTCCCGGCGGCGGGCGGACGTTTTTTAAATCAAACTATACAAATTGACATGTATGCCGATGGTAAAACCGCCGCCGGGATCACTTCCCAAATACAAAGCGTTTTTACCGGGAAATAAAAGGGATAGGCCAAAACCCATAATAGGATATACCCCGGACCCCTAAACAGCCTTAAAACAGGCGATTACGCTGGATAAAATCATGAAGAATAAGAAATAGCATAACCAGTTTTGCCGGGACCCAATCGGAAGTCATGAGCCGGTTGCTGGGTTCCCCATCTCCCTCCCTGGTCCCGGCAAACCCTTTTTGAATAAAAGATGGGAATAGGGAGATGTGACAAATGAATTTAGCACTCAAGGTAAGAACAGATGCAAAACGGCAGATCCCGGAAGAAAAGCGGGAAAAGAAAAAGAAGCAGAAAACAATAGAGGATAAACAAAGGCAAGCTGCATTTTTCAACAGCCTTTATACTGGCAGGAATATGGAATTTTCCTTTAAAACGATGGAAGAAGTCAGCATGACAAAGCATTTCTACTTTCCAAAGCTCGGGGAAGATTATGAAGATTGGTCGTTTGGAGCGGCACCATTGGCCGCCTTTGCAGTTTACCCGGTTATTTGTTCCCGGGTTGACTTCAGGAATCATGAACGATGGATGAAAATTTCAATGGAAGAAATTGCAAAGAAAGCCGGGCATAAATCTGTAAGTACCACTTCCAACGCTATCAAGCATCTAATTGAAGCCGGTTATGGAATGACTGAATCAATTGAAGGTGAAATAGAACAGCGGTATCCTTTGATTGAACGAAAAAAAGTACATGAGAAGGTACCAAAAGGAGAAAAGCGGGTATGGGAATACCGGGCCGGTTTCATCCGTGGCGACATGATAAAAAGATGGAAAACTGATGATGAGGCCAGATATTTCAAATTCCCTACATGGATCATCGACACCGGATTATGGGCAAAACTGAAACCCAGGGCAAAAGCCCTTTACATTGCATTGCGGTCCTGTTCCAGATTTGATGAAAAGTTGTATGCAGGAATTGAAAATGATGTCCCTTTCGATCAGTTGGACCAGATAGAGTTTGATCTGGAAGAATACAAGGCCCGTAAATGGGAAGTTTGTAACACTCCAACCACTCGGTTATGCCGGATGGTCAATATTGATGGATCTGATATCAGAAAGATTGTGGATGATCTGGAAGAAACCGGCTTAGTGGAGAAAATTGACAGATGGTGGAAGGTCTGGTTGATGCCAAATCCAGATAAAAATACGACAAACAAACATCAGGTTTTTTAATAATTGGTAACAGGTTTTTTTATTATGACATCAGGTTTTTTTAAATTGGATCAGGTTTTTTTTATCTGGGTACGGATTAAATATGGGTATTATAAGTCTATTGTTAAGTTAAAATTAAGTAAGATTAAGCACACTAAAAATATGTTTTTTTCAAAAACATTTATGTTCTTCGAACATCAAGTATGTTTCATTCTTTCCAAATTAAATGAAATGATTGATCCAGGAATAGAAAGAGAAGAATCTTTCCAAATAAATACAAAGTAGAGGTTCATCCAAATAATAGAAATGGAATGCTCACCCACAAACATGAATATGATGCTCTTTCCAGGAATAGAATATGTATCCAGGCGGCCTATCCCAGATGGCGTTTCTGCTTTCAGCAGTCAGGCCCAGGGGAGTGCCGCCCACAAAATACAAGGACTGCAATTATGAAAATTAGAGATAAGGATTTGAAAAGGCTTGTAGATGTATCTGGACCGGATTGTATATCAAAACCCTGTTACTGGCCCAGACCTGATCCGGGAATATTTACCCCAGGACAGGGATACCGGAGCCGGTCAGTCAATCCAGGTTGGATCTGTGGCACAAGGGAAATCCACGGTTGTCCGGATGAGGTTGTAACGGAACGTCAGGTAGGGGTAACAAGCAAACAGAAGGATTCACCAGGAAATAGCAGATAATGGCAAAGAAACCCTGTAAAACAAAGAGCAACCCGGTCAGGGATACCCTTTCCCAGGATAACAGCGGATTATCCCAATACGGCCTTGTAAGAGGAATCCAGATAGAAGCCATGGAAAGACAAGCAAACAGGAGATTGTACCGTAAAAAGCCAGTAAACGGAGTAAATCGGAGCAAATAAGAGTATATTCCAGTATAACCGGCTGTAACAGGGAATAATCAGGGATAACCGGGGAATATATTAATATCAATCAATAAACAGAACAAATGGTTAAACCAGTAATTTTTATGAATACACCAAAAAAAGGCATTAAAATTAAGGAAAACCTAAAATAATGGGTAAAAACAGTATAAATCATAGAGGGCAGAAAGCGAGGTACAGAAATGGCTAATATATGTGTATGTTGTAATCATCCCAAGCGACTCCAAATCGACCGCGATATTATCCAGGGGGTGTCAAATTCAGTTATTGCCAAGAAATATGGGCTTGCGAACCCGGATCTGGTGGGACGGCATGCCAAGAGCCATCTGAGCAAACAGCTGGTTACAGCCTGGCATCAAAAGGATCTGGATGAATCCATGGACCTGCTGAACCGGATTGACCTGGTACTGAAAAGGGCCGAGAGGATCTTCAAGCGGAACTATTCAGCTGGGAAAGATGGGATGGCCCTGAAGGCCCTGTCAGAGCAAAGGCAGGTGTTCCAGTTGTTATCAAACATATCATTCCAGCTGCACCAGGCCCGGCTTGCAGAGCTTGAGATTGCCCAGCGTGAGGATGGGACCCATGAGGGCCAGGAATCTGAAAGGTTCTACGAACAGATTGCCGAGATCCTGACAGACTATGAGCTTATGTTGCTGAACAAACTACTTGAAAAGGCCCAAACCGGGGATACTTCGATTGATGTTGTCCGGGAATACCTTCCAGATCCGCTTACCATTGCCATGCTGGAGATTGAAAGGGCTTATGTCCAGGCTGAAACCCCGGAACAACACGCAGAAGCAACGGAAATTGCCAGCAAATTCATTCCTTGTGAACAGAAACCCGGGGTTGACCGGCCTTACTGGTCTGGACTGGATGACCCACAAAAGATAGATCCCAGGAAACGCCGGGGACCTTCAATGCCTTTGGTTGATGATCCAGCAGACCCGGACCCGGAACCAGCAGACAAACCGATGCAGCGAACCAAGAAACGTGGTCCAGGCCGTCCACCGGGCAGCCGGAACAAGAAAACGGACCACCGAAGGTCCAAGCGTGGACGTCCACTAAAGGCGAAGTCAACTACATGATGTCCTCCCAGGCCATGGAACCGGAGCAGGTCCAGACCGATTACGAACAATCAGATCCCAACCGGGTACTTTGGCTGGCTGTTATCAATCAAGCCATTGATGATTACCAGACCCATCTTGATATCCAGGCTGGCAGATACAAAGCTGACCCATACAAAGCAACGGCTTGCCGGGGAGCCTTCCACTGGATCACCCAGGGCGGGAACTGGTTCCAATATGTTTGTTTCATGGCGGATCTGGACCCGGAATCAATCCAGATGGCTGCAAGGCGGAGGGCTTTTTTTAATCACACCAGCGACAAGGAGACCCGACATGAAACCCATAAAATGTGAGTTCAAAACGATAACACCCATAAAATGTTTTTTCACCACGTTTGTACCCGTACCTGTACGATACGAGTTCGAACCCCTGCACCAGCCGGCGGCCGAAACAAGAAAACAGACCACCGCCGGTCTAAACGCGGCCGGCCCTTAAAATCAAAGGCTACCCAATAACCTGCTATTCCTCCAGCAAAACCGCCTGTTTTAAGCCTGTTCATGCCTTGGGATATATCCTAACCTACCCCAAGGCATCCCCCCTTTTAAATCCTGGTAGAATCCCCTTGCAAATCCTTCCCTTTCAATAATCGTGCCATATCCGTATTGCAATAAATGTCAAGATATCCAAGTAATTTATTACACACAACAGCTATTCCTTGATAACAGAAAACCCCGGCTGTTCTGCAACACAGCATTTACAAACCCTGCTGTTTAAAAAGGTATACCTTTTTCAATACCCTGAAAACCGTCTTAAAAAGGTCCTAAAAATAGTTATTGACTTCTATTCTAAAAAGGTCTATAATCTTTTTAATGAGTTGATGATTTGAAATAACCTTAATTGAGGAGGCCACACCAATGACAATTTTCACTTATGCAAGGGTCAGCACCCTGGATCAGGATACCGGTTATCAGGAAGAAGCCCTGAAAGCCGCCTACCCTGATGCAGTCCACCGGCAGGAAAAGAAGTCAGGGACCAGCACCAAGGGTCGGGATATCCTGGAACTGCTGCTGGATATGATGGGCAAGGATGATAAGCTGGTTGTCTGGAAGCTGGACCGCCTGGCCCGTAATGTCGGGGATCTTTGCCGGATTGTGGAACGCCTGACGGAAAAGGGAGCCGCCCTTGAGATCCTGGATCAGCGGATTGATACCAGCACCGCCACCGGCCGGGCATTCCTTCAGATGTTGGGTGTCTTTGCAGAATTTGAAACCAACCTGCGAAAGGAACGCCAGCTTGCCGGGATCAAACAGGCCAAAGCAAAGGGCATCCACATGGGCCGCCCTAAATTACTGACCGATAAACAAAAGGCGGAGATCCGGCAGCTTTACACCAAAGGGACCACCCCAAAGGTTCTGGCTGAACAATTCAAAGTCAGCCGGGCCACCATCTACAATGTCACGGCACCGACAAAAGGAAGGGCAGCATCATGACAGAACCCAAAGCATACAGCTATATCAGGTTCAGCACCCCTGAACAGGCAAAGGGATGTGGAATTAATCAACCCCTATCATAAATCGTGAGCTATTAAATTATAGCTCAAACAACCATAACAGGAGATCATACCAATGAAACGCACCAAACAGACCACCCCGACCCCGGACAACCCCACCAAGCCCAAGGACCGGGTGCAGCCCGGCACGTTCCTGGATGCCAAGATATACCAGAAAGCCAAGATCCAGGCCATGACTGAGGGGATCACCACCGGGGAACTGATTGACAGGGCAATCCTGCTGTATCTGGACCACATTAACAAGGAGGCCCAGCCATGATACCACCATCCCCGGCAATCCAGGAATTCATAAACAGCCTTTGGCCCCTGGCTTTGCATGACGAATCCATTTTCACACAAGGCAGG
Source organism: Desulfobacter postgatei 2ac9 (assembly GCF_000233695.2). Lineage (NCBI taxonomy): Bacteria > Pseudomonadati > Thermodesulfobacteriota > Desulfobacteria > Desulfobacterales > Desulfobacteraceae > Desulfobacter > Desulfobacter postgatei. Next base: position 3,951,272 of record NZ_CM001488.1, read on the forward strand.
TTGGCCCATACCTGGTTCACCACCGATGGGGAACGCTACAGCATGGACTTTTCCCACTGCGGCAACCGGTCAGATTGGTATCAATTCGACAGCAGACAGGATGCCTGGTACTTCGGTCAATGGGTCAATCCAGTTACCCGGCAGATCCTGTCCTATGTCGAGGGCGATATCACCCTTGTTATCTGCGAAACAGCCGACCAGTACAGGAAGGAACTGGAATCCATGACCGATTTTGAGGGTCGGGACGGTCTTGATGACCATGATCACCGACACTGGGAGAAGCTGGAACAAGGAAAGGAGATAGAATAATGAGCGACATTGTCGGGAGAAATGAGTCTTTGCAAATAGTCCCTTGTAATAGTTGTAAACATTACCTGTATGATGGCACCGGAGCGTGCAAAGCCTTTGATCGGATTCCAAAAGATATCACGTTCGGGAGGCTTATCCATGATAAGGTATTGCCTGGTCAGAAAGGTAGCTTTGTTTATGAATGGGATGGCGAAGGTCTACAGCATCCTGAATACAAAATGGTTGGTTTGATGAGATACTACCGGCAGCGTATGGCCTTTGGGGATAGCACGGACCAGATCAATGATGAATTGGGGATTGATCCCAGCAAATCACCGATAGTGGATTGACCCAATGAGAACGCCAGTTTTAAAAGCGATGACCCCGGACCTATGCCATAGTATAGGGCAACCCCTATATCAAGCAGAAACCCGGCAGGACGCCCGGTTTTATCCCAAGAAACCCATAAACAGAAAGGAACCTACCATGTCAACCATGAACCTGGACAGCCTGAACGGTTGTCGGCATCAGAGAAGCAGGGAGGGCAACCAAAAATGACAGAACCCAAAGCAGCCGGATATATCAGGGTTTCCAGCAAAGAGCAGGTCGATGGAGAATCTTTATCCACGCAGAGACAGTCCATTAAGAACTACTGCAAGGCCAACGGTTACAAGTTGGTTAAAATCTATGCGGATGAAGGGATTTCTGGAGGAACCGTCAAAGAACGTCATTCACTCCTACAATGCCTTTACGATGGCCAGGATGGGAAGTTCGACACCTTGGTAATCCACCGTCTGTCCCGATTTGGGAGAAATGCACGGGAATTACTAAACAACCATAATGAGCTTCAAACGGGCGGGATTTCATTACGTTCCATATCTGAGGGAATAGACTTCGGGAACAAGTATGGAAAGGCCATGCTGGGGATGTTCGCCGTTATGGCAGAGCTGGAGCGTGATATCATCCGGGAGCAGATGTTGGAAAACCGGATTGCAAGAGGGCAGAAAGGAATCCCAACAGCGGGTCAACTGCCTTTTGGCCGGACATTCAATCGTAAAACAAATGAATGGGAACTTGATACGGAAAAAGCCCGGCTTCTCCAATGGGCGGCTGATGAGTACCTTAAAGGGGGTTCATTACGCGACATATCAGAAACATTGCGTAACGGGCATAAGTTACCACTGGGTTACCATTATTTGATAACGGTTTTAAGCCAGCGCTGTGGCGATACATGGACTGTCACTTTCCAGGATCAGGCACCAATTGTTTATCAGATACCGCGTATTCTTGATGATCATACTATCCAGAGAGTTCGGGAAAGGTTGGAACATAATAGAATTGAATGCCGTAAAGATGTGCGAAAGTATGTGTTAACTGGCTTTATCCGGTGCGAGGCTTGCGGCAAATCCTTATCCGGTCAAACGCAAATCAACAAATATGGAACACAATTTAAGTATTATAACCACCCCGGCGGAAAGCACGAAAAATGTAAGGCATTTAACTCTGTCCCATTGAAGCCGATTGAAACGGCGGTCTTTGAGACTATTTTTGAAAATATAATGGATGCCCCGGCCTTTGAAAAGGCGATCCAAGAGAGTCTTCCAGACGAGCAAATGATTGAATCCCTCAAATCTGAAATCAAGGATGGTGAAAAAGGATTAAAACGCATCAATAAAGAGTTGGACAGGTTAGTTGATGCGGTATTGTCCGGCGTACTTGAAAAAGATACGATTAAGAGCAAAGAACAATCACTTTTACAGACCAGAAAAAGGATAACTGAGGATCTGGAGCAGAAACGGGATCAGCTAAATTCCATGCCGGATTTGGATAAAATCAAGTTGGATTCGCAAATAATTCGCAGAAAACTATTGGAAGAATACAGCGGATCAGGGCGTTTGCGTGATATGTCCTTTGATGATAAAAAAAACTTACTCCACTTTTTGTTTGATGGAAAGGACCAGCATGGAACCCCTTATGGAATCTATGTAGCCAAGAAGGACAAAGGACCAGGGGCAAAAATTGATTACTTTATTTACGGCAGACTTTTGACAGGGCTGCGGACCTTGAAAGGCGATGATATCAATTACCAGGGATGGGATGAGGACGGCAACGACAATTCCGGGAATACAGGGAGTGGCCCAGGAACGCAATCAGCACCTAAAACGAAGTGTAGTTACAACGGCAAGAGGGTATATAACACCAATTGTCAAGCTTGTCTCCACAACCATGATTTACACTCATGTTCTCAATCGCGGGGGAAAAGGCGTGAAAAGCCCTCTGGACGGGTTATAAGCTAAAAAGCAATGACCGGGCAAGATTAAACCACGATAAAATCAACACTCTTGACAACGCCCAGGGCCGTTTTATTTTGGCAGAATGTTATCAACGAATAATTTTATTAACTTTATAATAAGGATAAACCATATGCTCAAACTTGGCGAAAAGGGAGCCATCCTCCAGAATGACAACAAGACCTATGCCATTGCCCCTCACATTCCCTGCGGGGTTGTTACACCGGAAATGCTGAGAAAAATTGCTGATGTGGCTGAAAAATACGAGGCCAAAGCCCTCAAGCTTACCGGAGCCACCCGCATTACCATTGTAGGGCTCAAGGAAGAGGATATTGATGCGGTCTGGCAGGACCTGGACCTTGACAAGGGTGCGGCTGTGGGCATGTGTATCCGCTCGGTGCGCGCCTGTCCGGGAACCACCTTCTGCAAGCTCGGCAAGCAGGATGCCCTGGGCGTGGGCATGGAAATGGACAAGCAATACCACGCCATGCAACTGCCGGGTAAATTCAAAATAGCGGTATCCGGGTGCAAGCTCTCCTGCTCCGAATCCTGGGTCAGGGACATCGGACTTATCGGTGAAGCTAACGGCTGGGTTCTTGTCATTGGTGGCAACGTGGGCATGAGTCCCAGAATTGCCCAGAAGGTGGCTGAAGGACTGAGCACTGAACAGGCCATGGAGGCTTGTAAACGCATTGTTGCGTATTACAGGGAAAATGCAAATAAAGGGGAGCGTCTCGGAAAGATGATCGATCGTATCGGCCTTGAACCCTTTGAGCAGGCCATTCACGGTTAATCTATTTTCCATCAACACAAATTATTATAAGACCATAAATCATGACCAAAGACAACGCCTCTTTTGCACAGCAAATCAAACCCTTTCGGGATGAAATTGATGACATTGATGCCGAGATTATCTCCTTATTGAGCAAGCGCCGGAAACAGGTTGAAAAAATCGTGGAGGTGAAAAAAGCCCACAAGGTGCCCATTTACCATCCGGCCCGGGAGGAAGACGTGATATCCCGCCTGCGGGGAAAAGCCTCGGACATGGATGTGGACCCCGATCTGGTGGAGAGTCTTTACAGAACGATCATGCACCAGTCCAGGAAAAGTCAGACCCGTGTGTCCAAAACCAGTTTGATTCGCCCCCAGGCAAGGATACTGATTGTGGGCGGTGCCGGAGAGATGGGGCGTCTGTTTGTTCGATTTTTCACCGAAACCGGATACCAGGTGGAGATCCTGGATAAAAATGACTGGGACCGGGCCCAAGGTCTGTGTCAAAACGCAGACCTTGTCATTGTCTGTGTCCCCATTAACGTCACCGTCAAGGTCATTGAGCAATTAGCCCCCCTGATGCGGCCGGATGCGGTGCTCACAGATCTGACTTCGGTCAAGACGCTCCCTCTTGAAGCCATGTGCCGGGCACACAAGGGTCCTGTGCTGGGCCTGCACCCCCTTTTCGGCCCCACCACGAACAACCTGGACAAGCAGATCATTGCGGCATGTGCCGGACAAGACGAGGATGCCTGCCAGTGGGTTATTGACCAGCTGGTTGCCTGGGGCGCGGTGGTTGTTGAAGCAAGTGCCCGGGAACATGACCAGATCATGGAAATTGTCCAGGCCCTGCGGCATTTTGCCACGTTCAGTTTCGGCAGTTTTCTTTACCGCCAGGGCATACCCATTAAACGCACCCTTGAATTCTCAAGCCCGATCTACCGCCTGGAACTGGGCATGGTGGGCAGGCTTTTTGCCCAGGACCCTGATCTTTACGCAGAAATCATTTTTGCCACACCTGAACGACGTCAACTGTTAAAAACATTTGTTCAGTCCTTGACACAGTTCTTTGATATGCTTGAATCCGGAGACAAACAAGCGTTTATTAAAGAATTTAACCAGATCGCTGAATGGTTCGGACCCTTTGGCAACCAGGCCCTGCGTGAAAGCACCTATTTTATAAACAAACTGATTGAACGGTTTTAAAAAACGCAGTCAACAGGCTGTTAATCCGCATCATCCCCGTACAGCTTAAGTTTTTTAAGCAATGTTTTCCGGGTAATCCCAAGTCTTCGGGCAGCTTCGCTCTTATTTCCCCCGGCTGCAGCCAGGGTGGATAAGATGGCCCGTTCCTCCACCTTGGCCAGGGCGATATTTTCAAGATTCAATTCTGCATTCCTTGCCGGTTCTGCCTCCTCATCTGAAATAAAGGAGAGGTCAGGCCTGCAAAGGTAGTCGGTTCTGGCCATGACCACGCCGCGTTCCACGGCGTTCATCAGTTCCCGGACATTGCCGGGCCACTCATACCGTATCAGGGTATCCATGGCATTGGGAGAGAATCCCTTGATGTCCCTGCGGTTTTTCCGGGCAAACTCATCGAGGAAGTGGATGGCAAGTTCCGGGATATCCTCGGGGCGCCGACGCAACGGCGGAATATCAATGTGTACCACATTAAGCCGGTAATAAAGATCTTCCCTGAACGTTTTTTTTGCGGACATCTCTTTTAAATCCCTGTTGGTGGCGGCAATCACCCTCACATCCACGGCAAGGCTTTGTTCCGAGCCCACGGGGGCAATCTCTTTTTCCTGGATGACCCGCAGCAGCTTTGCCTGCATGGCAAGGCTCATCTCACCGATCTCATCGAGCAGAATACTGCCTTTGTCCGCCAAAAGAAACTTGCCCTTGCGTTTTTTATCGGCCCCGGTGAATGCGCCCCGTTCATGGCCGAACAGTTCTGATTCCAAAAGGGTTTCGGTGATGGCTGCACAGTTGATCCGGATGTAGGGGTGCTGCCTTCTCATGCTGTTGTTGTGAAGGGCGGCAGCCACAAGTTCCTTTCCTGTGCCGGATTCCCCTGTGACAAGCACATTGGCATCGGTGGGGGCCACCATGTGTATGGTATCCAGCAGTGCTTTCATGACAGGGCTTTTGCCCAGGATATCGTGGTGAAAGGTGCTGGTTTCCAACTGTTTTTTCAGGTCCTGATTTTCGTTTTTCAGGTAAAGGCGCTCAAACACCCGATCCACGGTGAGTTTAAGCTTGTCAAAATCAAGGGGTTTGGTCAGGTAATCATAGGCCCCGATTTTCAGCGCCCGGACGGCCGTATCCACCGAGGAATAGGCGGTCATGATGATCACAGGAAGGGCCGGGTTAAAGGCATGAATTTTGGCCAGAGCGTCCATGCCGGACATTTTCACCATTTTCATATCCATGAGCACCAGGCCAAAGGGGCTGTTTGTCACCGCGTCCACACCGTCATCTCCGTCCGGGGCAACCTGAACGGCATATCCCCACCCTTTCATCAGGGTTCTAAGCATGGTGGCATGGGCTGTATCATCATCCACCACCAGCACGGTCTTGTCACTCATCAACATATCCTTAATCTTGTCTATTTTATTGATTTATTGTCAGACGCTGCCATGACCGCCCCATTAACAGGCAGGATGATATAAAACACGGTGCCCTTTGAAGGCCGACTTTCCACCCGGATATCTCCTTTGAGATTTTCAACAATCCTGTGAACAATGGATAACCCGAGACCGGTTCCCTTGGCCCGGGTGGTAAAATAGGGGTCAAATACTTTTTCAAGATCTTTTGCCGGGATGCCGCAGCCGTTGTCCGCCACCCGGATTTCAATATCATCTTGTACATCGGCCACGCCTATTTCAAGGATTCCGCCGCTGTCCATGGCATTTAAGGCATTCATGTACAAATTGAGCAGCACCTGGCAGATCCGTTCCGGATCCGTATGAATGGTTTCTCTTCTGGTGCGGATATCTGTTTCAACCCGGATCTTTTTTTTCTCAAGGTCATGGGAAACCAGTTTAAGGGAATGGCGGATAAGGGGTTCAATCCGGGTCTGCTTGATCTCCACCGCCATGGGCTTGGCAAATTCCAGCAATTGGGTGATGGAGCGATTCATACGTTCCACTTCCTGGACCATAATTTTTGCAATTTCCACGTCCTCGGGTTCATTTTCATACTGCCGGGAAAAATAGGTGGCAAAGCCCTTGATGGAACTTAACGGATTTCTGATTTCATGCGCCACACCTGCGGCAAGTTTTCCTATGGCCGCTAAACGCCGATTGGTTTCCACCTGTTTTTTCAAATCCCGGATCTGGGTCAGATCCCTGAATAAAAGGACAAAACCCTGGATCTGATCTTCGTCTGCCGGAATGGCCGAAACCGTCATATCCAGCCGGAGCTCGCCTTGCTCTTTTGGGTTCAACGCCACTTCCCCGGACGCAACGCCTCCTGACCCCGTAATCTTAGCCGCCATGGCAGCCATCTGGGGATAGGCTTTTTCAGGAATTTCACCCAGGATCTTTTCAGCAGCGCGGTTGGCGGACGTCACATTAAAATTCGTATCCAGGGTGATGAGGCCCGAGGGCATATTCTGAACCACATTGTCGGAAAACGCCATAACCTGTTCCAGGGATGACTGGGCAGCCCAGTAAGCCTGGAGGGCAAACAGGGCAATAATGCCCGAACAGCAGAAAACAAAGAACAAAAGTCCTCTGATGACGATATTCTTAAATCCCTGGGCCTGGGCCGCCTGCACCCCGGCCATGGACATTCCGGCAAAAATATAGTGATCAGTCTGCCCAAATGCGCCGAAAGCCGGCCTGGCCGAGCTTTCAGGACCAAGCGGGCCAGGCGGCCCGGGCGGCATATTTCCGTAGCCGTAGCCATAGCTGGGATCGGGACCGTGGCCGGCTGCCCATCCTCGACCTCTGAGCCTGGGATTAAATGGAACAAAGCGCTTGGCCAATTCCAGAACCGGCCCATCCTGGGTATTCAGGGAGCGGCTGGAGATTCGATGGGGATCCATGGGTAACGACGCAAGGTCTGGCCACCCGTCATAAATTTTACCCACCATGGCGGCATCGGAATGGGCGACGATCTTTCCCATGGCATCGGTGATCATGATATAGGCAACATCAGGCTGACCTGCGGTCTCCTCCAACATGGACTGAAGCCGTTCGATACCCCACTGCATGGACCCCAGACCAATCCGGGTGCCGGCCTCAAATGTACGGATTAACGAGGTGCCTGTGATTAAAAACCGCTCCCGGATAAACTCATCCTGCTTTTTAACCCGGTCCAGGGTCATCAGGATAAACACAGGCAACAGCACAACCAGAACACCCACCATCACCAGAGGCGGTACTAACCCCGGCATTTTTGGGGTGATATTTAATTTAAATCTATTCATTGGGTCAACACAGATATATGGAACGTATATTTTTTACCCGATTGTATACCCTTACCTGGATAAAAAGTACACACTATATTTGATTTTTTAAAATATAGTCTGGTATGGTAGTTAGACGCCAATGGCCTGGTACAAAACGACTTCAATGAATACCGACATGAATGGCACACCACTTGCATTATAATTTTGCAGCGATGATCATAAAAATTAAGATCATCAAAGCACGAATGACGGAATATAAACCAAGGGCCACAAGGAGGCATTATGAAAAAAACATTAGCCGCATTAACCATCCTGATTGTTACATGCAGCTTTTCCGCCGGTGCATTTGCAACGCCCCCAAAACAGGGTAAAGAAAAGGGATTAAGGCAGGACAGAGCCCGTGCGTGCATGAACCTGACCGATGAACAGCAAAAACAGCTTCGCGAGCTGCATCAAAAATTTACTGATGACACTTATGAAATGCGTACAAACATTATGAACCTGGATCAGCAGATCCTCATGTACATGGAAACATCCAACCCTGATCCGGCAAAACTGAAATCCATGGTCATGGAAAAAGCGGATTTAGGAAAAGACCTGGCAGTTAAACGTTTGGAATTTGCCCTGGATGCCGGAAAAATATCTCCGGAATTAAAATGCATGGCCATGATGGGCCGAGGATTTGGCGGCCCTGGTACTGGTATGGGATACGGCCCCGGCCGCTATCATGGATTTGGCAGAGGTGCCGGATTTAATGATGGTTCTGGCCCGGGATTTGACGATCCCCAAGATAAGACCCCCTCAGAAAACAACTAATACATACCCACCGCTCTACGATATTCCCCTCCATCAACTACCTTCTCTCCTGTCCCCCCGGGTAACACACCCGGGGGGACCCTTTTTTCAATGTATTATTCTTGTTCCACAGGATTTTCAAGCACGCCAATGCCTTCAATTTCAACCTCCATCCGATCTCCCGGCGCCAGAAACACGCGGGGTTTACGGGTAAAGCCCACCCCTTCGGGTGTTCCTGTCAGGATCAGGGTGCCGGGCAAAAGGGTTGAAGACTGGGAGAGGTAGGAGATCATATTTGCGATGCTGAATACCATGTCGCTGGTGTTGCTGTCCTGCATGACTTCACCGTTCAGACGTAACTTAATGGCAAGGCTCTGGGGCTCGGGAATTTCGTCTGCAGTGGTCATGACCGGCCCGCAGGGACAAAAGGTGTCATAACTTTTTCCCCGGGTCCACTGGAATCCACCGGCATGTTTCTGCCACCGCCGGGCAGAGACGTCATTGGTACAGGTATAGCCGAGCACATAATCCAGGGCATCTTCCTCGGACACATTTTTAGCGGCCTTTTTAATGATTACCCCAAGCTCGGCTTCGTAATCCACCTCGGGCGGATCTGACGCACATTTCGGGATCACGACCGGATCTTTGTGCCCTGCAAGGGACCCGGGATATTTCATAAAAATAGCTGGATATTTTGGGATTTCCTGGCCGGTCTCTTCTGCATGACGCCGGTAATTAAGGCCGATGCAGATAATGGACGAAGGTTCCACCGGGGGCAAAATTTTTACGACCGCCACCCGTTCACCGGTATCGCTGAAACCATAGTCCGCAGACTGTTCCACCAGACTGGCTGTTTTTCCGTCCCAATCGCACCCAATGACTTCCTTACCCTGTTGGGTAATAAAACGAATGATCTTCATTTAAGGCTCCTTTATTCTTTTTATTTCATGGGTTATATTCATAGCCGGAAATCAACACATCCGGCAAGGAAAAAATGAAATCTATTTTCACAGGCAGTATACACAATGAAAACAGCAGAAAGCAGGCCGATCTCATCCTGGTGGTCCTGGCTTCCCAGTCCGTCAGGGCGGTTATTGAGACAGGCCCTGACGGCTTGTGCAATATCCTTGTACCCGATGACGATGTTTTTAAGGCCCAACAGCAACTGAAAAAATACGCAAGGGAAAACAAGGAGATCCCAAGGCAGCCCCCCGATGTGCCGACCAGGATTTTTTTCTCCCCCGCCGCCCTGATAACGGCCTTTTTTCTATCAGCCATCCATTACATCATCACTACCCGGGGCCTCCACAGCGGTTATGGCGGCGGCGGGACTCCTTGGGGCCCGGCGCATGACCATTGGCGAAAAATCAGGTCAATCCGTATGTCCAAAACTCAAAGGAGTGGCCCCCTTTGCCGCGGCAGCCACACTTACCGCCATGTTCAGCCATGGTGAAAATACCGACGTATCTGCCCACCTGTTTGGTTTTCTTGCCGGTACCGGAATCGGCCTGTGTTATTATCCGTTGTCTGCACCGTTATCAGGTCCGGTAATCGGCCGGATCAGTTTGGGCATTGTCCTGGTAATTTTGTGCACGGCGTTTCTCCAGGGTCTTTTGACCTTTCTGCCGGGGTAACGGGTTGGGGACCCTTTACTTTTTAATGGACCGGTTAAGCTTTCGGACAAAACTGACCGGTACGGCATAGGCGATTCCCGTGGGCTCTTTAAGGACGTATTCTTTTTTCCCTTTGACAAAAACCTTATTGATCACTCCGACAACTTCTCCGGTGGCAATCCGATAGACCGGGCTTCCGCTGTTCCCCGGAAAGGCAACGGCATCAAGCTGGATAATCTCCCATGGGTCTTCAAGGTATTTGATCATCTCTCCTTTGATCAGGCTGCCGTGGGGGGTGGGCAGAATAACCGGCGCAATGGCCGAAACAATACCTGTGTGGGTGGTTGCATTGAGGCCGAGCACAAAACCGATGGGATATCCGGTAATCGCCACCTGGTGCCCCTCTTTGAGGGCACCATCCGCCGCCATGGGCAAGGGATCCAATTTGCCTGCCATCTCCAGTATGGCCAGGTCGTGGAAAGGGTCTTCGGCGAGCAAGACGGCTTTAACCCCTTTGCCCGACAAATTTTTGTGAAAAATACGCAGATGGAACATGAGTTTCTTTTCTTTAATGGCCTCGAGTACATGCTGGTTGGTGACGATTCTGCTGCCGTCCCCGATGGCAAAGCCGGTACCCAAAAACCGGGTCATGGGGACATCCTTATAATAATAGGTGCCCACGGATACGGTGGAGGCTTTTATTTTTGACACCAGGTCGGCCATGTACGCATCCCGTTCCCGAAACAAAGCATGTTCCTGGGCGGATGCAGGGGAAACAAGAACAACAAGAACAACCGTGATTATGGTAAAATAGACCCTCATGACATTTACTTACCGGTTAATGACCGAGTTGTCCATATTTTAAAACGCCGCCACCAGACACCTATTTTTACCACGAAGCGCACGAAGGACACGAAGGTCAATTATCTGCACAGATTTTATTCTTCGTCTCCTTCGTGATCTTGGTGGTTAACAAAACCTATGAAAATGTATTTTCATGAATTACGCCGGGTTGACAAAGAATGAGTTCACTCATGTGATTGGCCACGGTGGTCACCTTGTGGCTGAAGAGCGGGGCCTGGTCGCAATCGGTGGTAAAGTCGCCCACAATGTAGCAGTTGCCGATTCTGCGCGAACCGATGGCGGCCAAATCGGATCCGGCAATGCCGCAGGCTGAAACCACCCCCTTTTTGTCGGCAAAGGTTTCGATGAGCATTTTTTTATCCACCTGGCGGTCAAAGCCCTCAACGATAAGATCGCAGTCCAAGAACAATTCTGCGCAGTTTTTCGCGTCAATACGCTGAATCAGCGCCTCGATCTCTACCTTGGGGTTAATGCGGCTTAGGTTGATTTTAAGTGCCTCGACTTTGAACAGGCCGATCTGGTCGGAAAAATAAAACTGGCGGTTAAGGTTGCCGGATTCTACCCGGTCGAAATCGACCAGTTTGAGTTGCACAACGCCGCTTCGCACCAGGTTAAGTGCCACGTTGGAGCCGATACCGCCGACCCCTGCAATACCGATTTTCATCAGATGCAGTCCCAGTCTTTGTAAATCGGCTGGTAGCCCTGGGCGAGAATGGCATCGGCCACCTGAGCCACACTGCGGACATCGGTGATTTCAAATTGCGGCGTCTGACCCTCGGGCACCTCGGTATATCCACCGACACCGGTGCTTGACCCGGCAGAGTAACGGGTAACCCCCAGGGGCAGGATATGGTCGCGAAAGGTGGCGTTTTCACGGGTGGAGACGGTCACTCCCGAACGTGGCAGGAAGATGCGCAACGCGGTCATGAACTGAACAAAGGTTTTGTCATCCACCAGGTAGTCGGGTTGAAAATCGCCTTCCGCCTCGTTAAACCGGGGCAGGGAGATGGCGACTTCGGTATCGATATACTTGTTTTCAAGGTAGCGGGCATGTAATCCGGTGAAAAACATGTCCCGGCGCGGCTCGGAAAGACCCAGCAGCGCCCCGAGGTTGACCACCCGCATGCCGGCCATCGCGGCGCGTTCAGGCCCGTTGAGCCGCCATTGGTAATCCATTTTTTTGCCGGCCAGATGAACCCGTTTATAAACATCTTCGTCATAGGTTTCCTGGAACATGGTCATGGAATCGACACCGGCCCCGTAGAGTTGGCGGTAGTCATCAACCTCAAGCGGGTAGACCTCGATCGCCACGGATGCAAAATGTTTCTTGAGCAGTTGAGCCGCATCCACCAGGTATGACATGGGGGTCATGTGCTGAGCCTCACCGGTGAGAAAAAGTACATGCTGCATACCGGTTTTGGCAATGGCCTCGGCCTCAATCTCAATCTCTTCCAGGCTGAGCCTCCGGCGAAGGATGGGGTTTCTGTGATTAAACCCGCAGTAGGCACAGCCGTTGTTACAGTAGTTGGAGATGTACAACGGAATAAACATCTGGATCGTGCGTCCGAAATATTGCACGGTCAGGTGGTGGGCTTTGCGGGCCATGACTTCAAGATGTCCGGCAGCCCTGGGGCTCAGCAGGGTCAAGAAATCCATGGGACCGGGTTTTTCCTTGGCCAGACTGCGGATGACATCCTGATCGCTCACCTGGTCAAAAAAATGGGGAACGTCAAAATCCCGGTATCGCTCAACGATCTCGTAAAATGACATAATCTAATCCTCTTTATACCTCATACCTCGTCAAGGAATCCGGTGAGTGGAGAAGAGGCCCGGGCAAGGGTAGACTCTTCGGCCATTTCAGCCAGGTAGGCAGCCCGTCCGGCCTTGACCGCGAGATCAAAGGCGCGCCCCATAACTTCCGGGTCCCGGGCCGTGGCAATGGCGGTATTCACCAGAACCGCATCCGCACCCATTTCCATTGCAGCCGCTGCCTGGGAAGGCTTGCCGATTCCCGCATCGACAACGATGGGTACGGAGACGTTTTCAATTAACATGGCAATAAGCGGTTTGGTCTCCAGCCCCCGGTTGGTTCCGATGGGTGCGCCCAGAGGCATCACCGCCGCGGCACCCGCGTTTTCCAGCCGTTTGGCCAGGGGCAGGTCCGGCAGGACATAAGGCAGCACCTGGAACCCTTCTTTGGCCAGAATCTCCGTTGCCTTCAAGGTCTCCCAATTGTCCGGCATCAGGTATTTCATATCGGTGATGACTTCAATTTTAATGAAATCACCACAACCGGCTTCCCGGGCAATACGTGCAATGCGTACGGCCTGTTCTGCGCTTCGGACGCCGGATGTATTCGGCAGCAGGGTCACATGTTTGGGGATGTATTCAAGAATATTTTCAGACTGAGCCGTGATGTCCACACGACGCAAAGCGACAGTGATCATCTGTGAACCGCTGGCCGCGAGCATCTTGGGAATTTGCCCATGATTGCCGAATTTCCCGGTACCGGTCAGTAACCGGTTACTGAATTCTTTCCCCCCCAATCGAAGTACATCGTCTTTCATAATCAGCCTCCTCCGACAAAACTGAGCATCTCCAGGCAATCATCTTCCTGAAGTTCAGTTGTCGACCAAAATTCCTGTTTGATGATTTGCCGGTTAAGTTCAATAACCAGCGCCCCTGCATCGAGCTTTTTACAGGCGATCAACTGTGCCAACGTGCATGGCTCTATGCGTTCCTTGTTTCCATTGACAAAAATATTCATAGGCAAAAATCCTAAATAAAAAAAGCCGCTTGCCCTCAAGGGAAGGGCAAGCGGCTATAAAAATGCCTAAATCCGGATTTTTCCGGGTTTACTATTTTCTTGTCCGCTCTTCCCTTCGCCAGTATTATCCGGATCAGGTTCAATGGGTATTATCTCAGACGCTGTGCGCCACCCCAAACGATGAATCAAGCTATATATAGATTAAAAAGCTTTGTCAACCCTGGACTAAATATCAAAAGTTCCCTTAAAAACGGTTTGGGCAGGCCCGGTCTTAAAAATATGGCCGCTGGATTCATTCCATGAAATATCCAGGTCCCCGCCGTCCAGATTAACACGCACCTGACGTCCTGCCCGTCCCGTAAGATGGGCGGCCGTAACGGCAGCACAGGCACCGGTGCCGCAGGCAAGGGTTATTCCGGCCCCGCGTTCCCACACCCGCATTTTTAATTGCCTGTCAGAGACGACTTCAATGAACTCCACATTGGTTTTTTCAGGAAAACGAGGATGATTTTCCACCATGGGACCAATCGTTTCAATATCCACCAGTGACAAGTCATTCACAAAGATCACGGCATGTGGATTCCCCATGGAAACACAGGATACCAACATTGTGCCCTGGGCTGTCTCTATGGGTACCCCGAGGGCCATATCCCTGTCATGGACAAAAGGAATCTGCTGAGGCACAAGCCTTGGCACCCCCATATCCACGCATACGGAGACCACCTGTCCGCTTTGCTTTTTTTCAATCCGGGGCACCACGGTTCCGGCCAGGGTCTGAACCTTTATTTCATCTTTTACAAGAATATTGTTTTCGTACAGATACTTGGCAAAACAGCGCATGCCGTTGCCGCACATTTCAGGTTCGGACCCGTCTGAATTGATGATTATAAACCGAATATCATGGGTATCAGAATGCCGGGCCAGGATAATGCCGTCGGCACCGATGCCGAACCGCCGGTGGCACAGGCGCACAGCCAGATCCGAATAGTCAATATATCCTGCAATGGTCTTGTCCCGGTCATCCAGCATGATAAAATCATTGCCGATACCGTGCATTTTCCAGAAATCTATACGCATTGTTTATCCTTATCTATTTTTCTCTTTTTCACTCACTGAACCCGGGACAGGGTCTCAAGAATATGCTCACCAAGCGCCTCAACCTGCCAGTTTCGCATGCCCGGAATCAGCAACAAATCTTCCAGGCTTGCCGGCTTGCCCGCAGCCACAGCGCAAATCATATTGTTGTTGATCAAAAATCCCGGTTCCATGGCCAAAGTCTGGGACGCTGTTTCACGCATTTTTTTCAATGCATCAATACGGGCAAGGATCTGGGAGGTTTTCCTGGGCATCCGGGTTTTGGGATAGGACGGCAGTTCCCGGTGAGGTAAGGCAAGAGCGGTTTCAATGGCCTTGACGCATAACTGCCCGTACATGCCGCTCTGTTTAGGGCTAAGGGCCCGATGTTTCAATATCGACTCGACACTGGTCGGCCTGTGCTGAACCATGGTCAGAATGGACTGGTTGGACATAATTTTAAAGGGAGGCAGATCCTTTTTCTCGGCCTCGGAAAGTCGGACTTCCAGCAAATGCTCCAGCACGGCAAGGCTGCGGTTGTCAAGTTTTCCGGCTCCCTTGAACCGTCTGAACAAGGGTCTTGAATGATTGCTCTCGTATTTGACCCTGGCCTGCAACTCAAACTCCTCTTCAGCCCAGGCCAGACGCCCGATCTTTTCAAGACGTTCTTTTAAAAGGTCATGCAGGTCCACAAGCGTTGCCACATCCCCCACACTGTAGGCAATCATCTCCTCTTTCAAGGGCCGTTTTGACCAGTCCACCTTCTGGTATTTTTTATCCACATCAATATCAAAAAAAGATTTCAAAAGTGCGCCCAATCCCCGTTCCTTAATATTTAAGAAACGGCAGGCAATCTCGGTGTCAAACAGGTTTTCAATTTCAACGGACAACTCCCGGTCAAGGCTTCTGACATCAAAGTCTGATCCATGAAACACCTTGATAATCTCCGGGTTTTCAAGAATTCGGGAAAAGGGTAAAAAATCATTGATCAGAAAAGGATCCAGCAGCCAGGCCTGGTTTGGGCCTGCAATCTGGATCAGGCATATCTTTTCTGAAAAACAGTGCATGGAATCGGCTTCCAGATCCACACCGATTATTTCACAGGGTTCAAGTTTCAGGCATACTTGTGCCAGGTCTTTGTCCGTTGTTATAAACTGATAAACCACCTTAGTTTTCCCTTGATTGTTTAAAACACTTCTTTTAAAATTCTTTTTTTTAATTAACGGCTTTTTCTTACAATGCCTGATCATACGCTGCCTTTGGAAATAGGGCAAGATCGGGGCATGATATATAAAACAGGAAGTAAAAAAAAAATGATTCAAATAACTTTCCCGGATAATGCAGTAAAAGAATTTAACGAACCGCCCACAGGCATGGATGTGGCAAAAAGCATTTCCGAAGGATTTGCCCGCAACTGCGTGGCTATGGCAATAGAGGGCAAAGCCCTTGATTTAGGCACGGTCATTGAAGAGGACAGTGCAGTGAGCTTTATCACCGCCAACGACGACCAGGGGCTGGATATCCTACGACACTCCTCAGCCCATGTCATGGCCGAAGCCGTACTCAACCTCTACCCGGACGCCAAACTGACCATCGGTCCTGTGGTTGAAGATGGATTTTATTATGATATTGACATGGATCCGGTAAGCGAAACTGACCTTGAAAACATTGAAGCGGAGATGAAAAAAATCATCCAGGCCAAGGCAGGTTTTGAACGGCAGGTGGTCACACGGCAGCAGGCGCTTGAGCTGTTTGCCGACAATCCGTTTAAGGTGGAACTGATTAACGAGTTGCCCGAAGGCGAAGAGATCTCTTTGTACCAAAACGGCAAATTCATTGACCTGTGCCGCGGCCCCCATATCCCCAACACCGGCATGATCAAGGGGGTCAAACTCTTAAAAACCTCCGGTGCCTACTGGCGGGCGGATCAGTCCCGGGAACAGCTCCAGCGGCTGTACGGCATCTCCTTTTTTGACAAAAAGAAACTCAACGCCTATCTCACCATGATTGAGGAAGCCAAGAAACGGGACCACAGGAAACTTGGCACCCGCCTGGATCTGTACTCTTTCCATGACGAAGCACCGGGTATGCCCTTTTTCCATGCCAAAGGCATTGCCATGTGGAATGCGCTTTTGGAATACTGGCGCATGGAGCATAAAAAAGACGGGTATGTGGAGACCAAAACCCCGGTGATGATGACCCGAAAACTTTGGGAGCAAAGCGGTCACTGGGAAAACTACCGGGAAAACATGTACACATCCACCATTGATGACGAGGAATACGCCATCAAACCCATGAACTGTCCCGGCGGCATGATCCTTTACAAAACAACATCCCACTCTTACAAAGACCTGCCCCACCGGGCCGGAGAGATCGGGCTGGTGCACCGCCATGAATTTTCAGGCGCGTTGTCAGGATTGTTCCGGGTCCGGGCCTTTCACCAGGATGATGCCCATATTTTCATGACCCCGGACCAGATCCAGGAAGAAGTTTTAGGCGTTTTGAAACTGGCTGAACGGGTCTATGCGCGGTTTGGACTATCCTTTCACCTGGAGCTCTCCACAAGGCCTGAAAAATCAATCGGCACGGATGAACAATGGGAAACCGCCACCAACGGACTGCGCAATGCCATAGAAGCTTATGGCCGGGAATTCATGATCAATGAAGGGGATGGTGCATTTTACGGTCCCAAGATAGACATCCACATCAAGGACGCTTTGGGCAGAACCTGGCAGTGTGGCACCATTCAGCTGGACATGGCGCTGCCGGAACGTTTTGATCTGACTTACAAGGGCGCGGACAATGAAAAACACCGGCCCATCATGATCCACCGGGTGATCTACGGCTCCATGGAACGGTTTTTCGGTATCCTTGTGGAGCATTTTGCAGGCAAATTCCCCCTGTGGCTGGCCCCGGTCCAGGCCGTGATCCTGCCCATCAACCAGGAACTGGCTCCCTATGCAAAAGAGATCCAACACCTGTTGGCGCTCCATGACATCCGCTGCGACGTAGATGACAGAAGCGAGACCCTTAAAAAGAAAATCAGAGAGGCCCAACTGGACTATATTCCTTTAATCATCACCATTGGGGACAAGGAAAAAGAAGAAAAAGTATTGTCGGTGCGCACGTTGGACGGCAAGGTCAAAATGGGGGTCACCCACGAAGAATTCCTGACCAAGGTCTGCGCCCATATCAGAGACCGGGTCCTGGAGGGAATTGATCTTTAACATATTAAATCATGCCTGATTTTTCAGATAAACCGGCACAGATTCTATATTACGGCGCCCTGAACCCGGGCTTATGTACCCCATAATGACAAAAAAAACACAGGAGGAACACGCCATGGAAATCACCTGCCTGCTTGAAAACAACACCACGGACCCGCAACTTGCAGCGGCCCACGGCTTAAGTTTTTTTATCCGCACAGGCACCCGGTCCATTCTTTTTGATATGGGACCGGACCAAAAATTTGCAGACAATGCAAAACATCTGGGTGTGGACCTGTCAAAAACGGACATAGCCGTGCTGTCCCACGGGCACTATGACCATGGCGGCGGCATCCCGCAGTTTCAAACGATCAATGACAAAGCAGCAATCATCATGACCCGGGGGGCCATTGAAGGCAGATACTATGCCCGCTACAAGAATAATGAACCCCGATATATCGGCCTTGATACCGATGCCATTGACAAAAGCCGGTGCCGGTTTATTGGTGCGGACCTGGCCTTGTCCGAGGATTTAACCATTATCACGGATTTTTCAAAAAAGGGCTTTATCCCCCAGGGCAATTCAGACCTTTTAAGGCAGCAGGAAGACGGGAAACTGATTGAGGATGAATTTTCCCATGAACTGGCCCTGCTGATCGTGGAAGACGGTACCTCGGTTCTGTTCACCGGATGCGCCCACTCGGGCATGGGGAATATGATTGATACGGTCCTTACCCGCACGGGCCGGGGTCATATTGACCATGTAATCGGCGGATTCCACCTGTATAATCGCATCACCCGGGTCACAGAACCGGACAGCCGCCTGGATATTCTGGTCGACGAACTGTCATCCCATAGCGGCACAACCTATTATACCGGTCACTGTACGGGTCCTGATGCCCCGGCTTACATGTCCCGCAAAATGACACGCCCAATCAACGTGTTTGCCACAGGTACCCGGCTTGAACTCTGATTTGTCCTATATCAATCCCGGAAAAATCTGTCATGATCCGCCTGACCTAATACGTCCATCACGCAGTTGGGGAGGAGACAAGACGGTCCTTTTGTAGCCGGGTAATTTGTACAGGGTATTTAATTAACTATTGCAATTTGGCGCAGGGGATGTTTAATCATTCCAAGAGGGTTGATTTTCAAAAGGAATTATGCAGATCTGCTTAACATAAAAATTATCATGTTATGCAGTTAGATAATCACTCTTGAATGATATACAGATCTGCTGAACATATTGTTATGCGAATACTATGGAGTTGTGAAGTATGATTGCTGGAAATACATTAGCACCATCGCCAAAGGAGAAATGCTAAGTGAGTGGAGATTCAACATATCTAAACACATCTGTAATCAATATCGCACGCAAAGATGTGGCAAGGCTGCCCCGTAATATGACAGTTCAGCAAACGTTGGACGAAATCAGGCAAAAGGGGCTCGGCGAAAGAATTGTCTATTTTTACGTAGTGGATGAAGATGATCGCCTGGTGGGAGTTGTGCCGACCAGGCGATTGCTCTCCGCACCGACAGAACAGCGGATTTCCGAAATCATGATCACCCCTCCCATAATGATTCCGCAGCACACAACGGTGTTTGAGGCCCACGAATATTTTATGCGGCACAAATTCCTGGCGTTTCCGGTGACGGATGAGCAGGGACGCATACTGGGCGTGGTCGATATCGCAATGTTTACCGGCGACAACTTTGATGTGGCCGATCGGGAAGACATGAACAGGGTTTTCGAGACGATCGGTTTTCGCATCATGCAGGTACGGGAGGCTTCCCCGCTTCGGGCCTTCCGGCTCCGGTTTCCATGGCTGCTTGCGACTATCACCAGCGGTACGGTGTGCGCACTGTTGGTTGGCGTGTACGAGGTAACATTGGCCAAGAGTCTGATATTAGCCTTTTTTCTTACGCTGGTGCTGGGTTTGGGCGAAAGCGTAAGCATTCAATCGATGACTTTGGCTATTCATAGTTTACGGTCGCGACAACCAGATTGGCTATGGTACATACGAGCATTTTACCGCGAGGTGAGCGCGGCAATGTTGCTAGGTGTCGCTTGTGGGCTTGTGGTGGGCCTGATTGCCTGGCTATGGCGTAACGAAGGAATGGCGGCACTTACGATTGGCGCCAGCATCATGCTGACGCTGTGTGGCGGGGTATTCTGGGGGCTAACTATTCCGTCGCTACTGCACAAGCTGAAACTGGACATGAGGATTGCCGCCGGACCAATCACTCTGGCATTGACCGACATTTCAACAATCCTGATCTATTTCAGTATAGCAAAAGCATTATTGTGAGAGTGAAGGCGTTTAAAAAAAAACGTTTGCCAAGGAAGCGAACGGGCCTTGGGGGGAGATGATAAATGAAAACATTCAAGAACATTCTTTACGTGGGTGAAGATACTGCAGATCAAGTGTCGGCTGTCGCACGCGCCGTGTCCATGGCAGAAAATAATCAGGCAAGACTGACTGTCATCGATGTCATCGCTCCGGTTCCTGAACCTCACCTTTCAGGGACAGTCCAGCACCATATGCAAAAGTTGGACTCTTTAGTCGGACCTTACCGAAATCGCCTGACAATTAAAATTGATGTGTTGGCAGGAACGACTTTCCTTGAGGTAATTCGGTCGGTACTGCGTAATGCATATGATCTGGTAATCAAGGCTGCGGAAGACCCCGATTTTATAAAGAGACTGTTTGGCAGTGACGATATGCATTTGTTGCGCAAATGCCCTTGTCCGGTATGGCTGATGAAACTACCCGAAAAAACCAACTACAAATGTGTCTTGGCAGCTGTCGATTTCGACCCATTGCAATTTCACGCATCAGAACAAGCCTTCAATACTGAAATTATTGATCGGGCCGCTGCGCTTGCCCTCTCCGACACAGCCTTCCTGCATATTGTCCATGCGTGGGAAGCTTTTGCCGAAAAGGCTATGTTGGCTCATGGCGACATCTCAATTGAGAGTGTCACCGCTCATGTCCAAAAACAGCAGTTAATACACCAAAAAGAACTCCATAGACTTGGAGAAGCGTTGCGGAACCGTATCGGTGCCGACGGCTATAGTAAGATTTCTCCCAGCTTTCATCTGCCCAAGGGACCGACAAAAAAGGTTATCCCTCCTCTTGCGGCGGGGTTAGGGGCGGATCTGGTCGTCATGGGGACGGTCGCCCGTACTGGCATATCAGGGTTGATTATTGGCAATACCGCAGAGGCTATTCTCGATCAGCTTACATGTTCTGTGCTTGCCATAAAGCCTTCCGGGTTTAAGACACCAGTGAAATTGGACGAATGACATTACTGATACTATGCCCTATTTTGGGACTGCCTTAATGGTAGAATGCTCGCATAACAACCGCATCAACTCGGACTGGCAATTCCGCTGCGCTCCATTGCCAGCCGGTTATGCGGAGCGTTCACGGCGGCTCCGCCGCCGTGAATCGCGGTGCTGACTTCGTCCAGCACCTTGTCCAGTCGCCTCTGGCGCCTGAACAAGGTACTGGACCGGTCACCGCACACCGATCATTCAGACTGCGTCTGCCTGATCGGCGTACGGCGCCGGTCAGCACCGCGATTAAGTCTATGGAGTAATTATGACTAAGTACGTACCTTCCAAAATAGAATTAAACGGCGCATTGGATCATATTTATTACGAGATTTCTCAATTAGCTATGACAATGGTAGAGTCAAAAAATCCAATAATAAACAATGCCTTGGTTGAATCCAGGCTCATCCATGTTAGAGCGTTACTTGATTTTTTTCAAAAGACCAACAGAACAAGAAGCAAAGGGGTCGAACTGGATGACGTCCTGTCATCAGATTATGGGTTTCCAGCACAACAGGTAGGCATTCCATCTGAATATCAGGAAAGGTTAAATAAAGATTTGGCTCATTTAACCTATTCTCGATCTCGGCGCCTTCCGAGCGATAAGCCATGGCCTCACGACCAAGTGATAGTACCGGTTTTAAAACATGCGTGTCATTTTGCTGACCATTTAATTTCGAGTTATTTGCCACAGAATTGCCCGGAAAAATTGAATGAATGGAAAGGATTGGCAGACCGCTAAAGGTAGTATAAAAAGATTTAATAGGGATAGGGACGCCCCTCGCGGGGCGCCCCTCCCACACCACCGGACATACGGGGCCGTATCCGGCGGTTCGGCTGGTCAAAACAGGTACAGATAAAATACATCCGGCCTGCCGGGCTTTAATCAAGCAGAACGCTACCGACATTTCAGCGTCCGCTCCATTATGTCGGTAAGAACATGCTCTTTGATAACCGCGACCATTTACCCAAACCATTCGGCTTGGGCACCGTTCGGGCCTTCATCGGGGTGAGACCTCCGGGTATACTTCTCCCGCTTTCGGGAGGCCCAGCTCGTTTCCATCGACTACTATGCCCTCTGCTGACTTCTGCCACGTGATCGCCTCCCCTTACGGTTCGGTCAGTCCTTTGATAGACATCGCGGCAGATCTCCCGGGGTAAACACATGTCTTTCGGTACGCGAATGCCGAGTTTACGGACACACCTTAAGATGGATATGAAATCTGGGTGAAATCTGGGGACACCTTAAATCTGGGGACATCTATGATAAGTTTTGTCAAGGGGAAAATGTAGATTTCCCTTCACTTTTTAAAGACATTCTCCAAAAGCGTTAAATGGCCCATTGCATTAACTCCTGATCTTTTTAATCTATTTCATTTAAGTGCCAAAAAGATAAAGATCTTTTGACCAGACATCTATTTGCTGTATCAGGTCCTTTTGTAAAGGAACCATCACAGAAGATTAAGTTTGGGTAAACCCGCTGACCTTGAAACACTATAAATGATGTATCACGGCGGTTGCCGATCACATAGTCCCCAGAAAGCAAGGACCAGCGGGAAGATCTATTGTAAATGCAATGCTATTAATGTATCAATCGGACCGTATCAGGCAGCCTGATATGGAGCTGTCACCTCAAAATCCTTTTTGGATTTTTCAACAGCCAGCATATAGGCTACAAGTTTTCTTGCTACGGCCAGGGTCGCTCTATTCTTGTTTCCCTTTCTCAATTCCCTTTCATGAATTTCAGCCAATTGAGGATTCCAATGTGGTGCAAGTTTTGCCGCCTCAACCAGAACAGTTTGCAAATGTTTATTTCGTTTTTTGGATATCGGACCACGACTTTCTTTGCCGCCAGATTCTTTTTGAGCCGCGCAAAGGGCCACAATAACTAACTGCCTGACGTACTGCTCCAAATCGCTCTACCTCACCTACTTCCAACACCCAGGTTAAAGCCGTCACCTCTC